>JAYUYI010000861.1:0-5881 GCA_043752545.1 Thermoleptolyngbya sp. | reverse complement strand
CAGAACTAATGGGCGATCGCTGCGCCAAAACATGCCTACTCTTAACCCACTGGGTTATCCGTCCCCCGGTAGGTTCCAACGCAGAAGCTGCGGCTATCCCTCCTGGCAAACTGAAGGTAGCCCCAACAAGTGAAATCAACGTGATGAGTAGGAGCACAGGGCGGGGAGGCATTGATACTCCGGGTCGAGTTCAGCAGCGTTGGCTGGGTGAACCGCTGAGGTGCAAATTCAGGCTAGCTCAATCTTAGCGGTTCAGCATCACACCCTAAAATGAAACCGTTATGGGGTGTGGCAGTTCATCCGGTTCTGAGGGCACTTGGTCTAAGGGCATTGATACAGCGCCGAGTCTAACAAGAATTAAGCCACTCGGTACCATGATCGCTGAAACAGTTGCAGGACTGGCTTGTCAACAAAGTCCCGTCATCCTCTCATCTCAAATGCCTGAAGTAAACGCTACCCCATAGCAGAACTCTATTTACACACTCTATTTAACGCGATGTGCAATTTTACCGTTGAAACCGCTGATTTCCCGTGGGGTGGGCATCTTGCCCGCCCAGTCTGGACAGGCGAGACGCCCATCCCACAAGACTTTAGATCAAGTTGCACATCGCGCTATTTACAAAAATTCTATAGACAGAAACTCTGTAGATCAAATCAGATCCAGCTAGATAAAACCAAATTTATAGCAATTTTCGCAGAGGTTTGATCTCTAAACGTAAAATCATCACGTAAAATCATCGTTCTAATTCTGGTTCAGGAATCTCTAGTCGTGGGATTGAAACGACTGCCTCTCCAGCCTCAGCCCGATCAACGTCGCTTGAGCTTGGTTCTCCCACAGCAGATAGCGGCAAGGTCACCAGTCCATTGCTATCATTGGGCAGTTTTGCAGGCAGTGCTGCTGCTGGTAGCGCCGCCCGACTAAATCGAAATCGCTGCGCCAGAGTTTCTCGTTGATTGATCAAGTAGATGCTCACTAAGGTCAAGCTAACACCAACCCACTGAATCGGGGTCAGCACTTCGGCCAGAAACAAGTTACCAAACAATAGGGCAAACACAGGCGTCAAAAACGTCAGTGAGCTGAGGCTAATTAGGTTGCCAGCTGCCGCAAAGTAGAAAAATAGCCCGTAGGCGATCGCACTGCCAAACACCGTTGAATAGCCCATCGCGAGCCAATCTGACCCGCTCAACCGTTGCCATTGATCGGTTTCACCCAGCGCCGACAACACAAGCAGCGGCATACCGCCCAATACCATATGCCACCCCGTCGCCGCGATCGGGTCGGCATGGCGAGATACGTAGCGCATCATGACTGTACCCACTGCCATCGACAGCGCCGCTATGAGCATCAGCCATTGCCCGTTTTGAGACAGCTCTTGCACCAAATCGACCCCGATTGCGGGCGAAATACCCCCATTCAGCGCCGCGTAAATTACCCCAGCAGGTAGCCCCAACAGGCCAATCCCGGCCACGCCAAAGCCCAAGCCCAGCCATCCCCATAGCCCCACCTGCTCGCCAAACAAGAACCGAGCCATCAGCGCCACGGCCAGCGGCTGCGAGTCGATCATGACCGACCCGAGTCCTGCCCCGGTTCTAAACAAACCCTCGGCCAAAAACCCTTGGAACAGCGCTCCGTCTACTAGCGCAAATAGAGCGATCCAGCTCCAGGCTCGCCAGCCCCGAGGTTGCGATCGCCCCATCAGCACAGTCACCCCCAAAATCATCAAGCCAGCGGGTAACAGACGCACTCCTGCCATAAATAGCGGCGTGGTTTGAGGCGTCACCCCCTTCATCGCCACCATTGCCGTACCCCATAAAAAGAAGGGCGCAATTAGCAGCAGCGACGCAGCGGGAAGTCGAGATTCTGTTAGCTTGAGATCCATGGGCGTCAAAAATATTATCTACTTATCCTACTGATTATGTACTTATATGAAGAATTTATCCTCCTCACTCTTCAGTCAGATAAGGCACACTAGAGGTTGCTCTGAGCAATCAAACGCTTAAGAGCGTTAACCTATTCGCTATTTTACTGAGTGACCATGATTTGGCCCTTTAAGCCGTCGTTTCGTAAACAAATTGCCCGCATTGAGATTACCGGGGCGATCGCGGGTGGTACTCGTAAGCGCGTCCTAGATGCACTTAAAGTCGTTGAAGAAAGGAAATTCCCGGCTCTATTGCTGAGAATCGATAGCCCTGGAGGCACCGTCGGTGATTCTCAAGAAATCTACTACGCGCTCAAAAAACTACGTGAGAAAATTAAAATCGTTGCTAGCTTTGGCAATATCTCTGCCTCAGGCGGCGTTTATATTGGCATGGGAGCCGAGCACATTGTCGCCAATCCCGGCACCATCACAGGCAGCATTGGGGTAATTTTGCGGGGCAATAACCTGGAGCGCCTGTTAGAAAAAGTTGGCGTCTCCTTCAAGGTGATTAAATCTGGTCCCTATAAAGACATTTTGGCCTTTGATCGAGAACTAACTGCGCCCGAAGAACACATTTTGCAGGAGCTAATTGATATTAGCTATCAACAGTTTGTGCAAACCGTAGCAGACGCTCGTAAGCTAACGGTGGAGACTGTAAGAAGTTTTGCTGATGGACGGATCTTTACAGGGCAGCAGGCGTTAGAACTAGGGGTAGTTGATCGGTTGGGTACCGAAGAAGATGCCCGTTGCTGGGCGGCAGAGCTAGCTGGGTTAGACCCCGAAAAAACGACCCTTTATACCTTAGAGGAAAAAAAGAGTCTCGTCAGTCGTTTTTTGCCAGGAAATCAGGCTTCAAGCGAGCTAGCGACCTATCTGGGGCCGCGTCTATCTGCTGCTACAGACTGGCTAGAATTTGAAGCGTCTACCAGCGGCATTCCTTTGTGGATGTATAGGCCGTAGGAAAGGATTGGGGCTACGGGTTCGAGGGCAGGAGTTAGGGGAACAGAAGAAGGGAACGACTTAAATTCATCCTTCCGCTTTCATCCTTTCCTCCAGGTGACACCACGTTTTATATAGGAGGATAGGTCTGTGGGTTGGCAAGTTCGGGCAATTCGGGGGGCAACTACTGCCTCAGAAAATTCGAGAGACGCAATTCGTGAGGCGGTAACGGAGCTGTTGGACGAACTGGAACGGCTGAACTCGATTTACCCGGACGACTTGATCAGCGTGACGTTTTCGGTCACCCAGGACTTGAATGCAATGTTCCCGGCCGCGATCGCCCGTCAGCGTCCAGGCTGGGACGCAGTCCCCTTGCTTGATGTCCAGCAGATGTATGTAGAAGGCAGTTTAGAACGCTGCATTCGGTTTTTGATTCATGTTAATGTTCCGACCCTAACCGAAATTCGCCACCCCTATCTGCGCGGTGCCGCTGTGCTCCGACCCGACTGGAGCTACGCGCCGATGACGCTTCAGTAGGCTGCTGCCGTAGACTACCTAAGTAGGCTCTAGACTTTGGCAAAGCTCATGCGGCTGAGGAAGGTTTTGAGGCGATCGCACTCGGGATTGTCTAACACCTGCCGCGAGGGTCCCTCTTCTTCCACTTGCCCCTGGTTGAGAAATAAGACACGGTGAGCCACTTCGCGGGCAAATTGCATTTCGTGAGTCACGATCGCCATCGTCATGCCCTCTTCGGCTAGCTGTTTCATCACGGCCAAGACTTCGCCCACTAGTTCAGGATCGAGGGCGCTAGTCGGTTCGTCGAATAGCATAATTTTGGGCTGCATGCACAGCGCCCGGGCGATCGCCACTCGCTGCTTTTGCCCGCCCGAGAGCTGATCGGGGTAAGCATCTGCTTTTTCTAACAGCCCCACCTTATCGAGAAAGGTGCGGGCAATTCGCTTGCTTTCCTTAGCCGATTTTCCCAGCACCTTTTGGGGAGCTAGGGTGAGATTATCGACCACCGTCATGTGCGGGAACAGATTAAACTGCTGAAACACCATACCGACTTCGGCATGCAGCAAGCGGAGGTCTGCTGCACTTAGTTTTGTTTGATCCGACAGGTCAATCCCGTTGACCACTAGCCGCCCGCCATTAATCGTTTCCAGATGGTTGAAGCAGCGCAGGAGGGTGCTTTTGCCGCAGCCTGATGACCCAATCACCGCCACCACCTCCCCCGGATTAATGTAGCCGCTAATGCCTTTAAGCACCTTGAGGGAACCAAAGTTTTTCTCCACCTGCTCAAACACAATTGCGGGCGCGCTATCGTTTATCACTGAGAATTTCCCCACTGTTATCTATGCAACGGAATTAAGTATCGCTTAAGCAGACGATAGATTCCGAGTCTACTATTGTTTAACGGTCTATTTAGCCGTCTATTTAGCCGTCAACACATTTTTTACGTTTATATAAGGATTGGTTGCAAGTGTTCAATTTGACTCGACCACGCTGGCGTGGAATCGTTTTGGGGCTGCTGAGTTTAGTCTGTGTGGTAGTAGTAGCGGCCTGTGGAGCAGGTACTCCCACAGCGGATAGTGGGTCTGCCAGTAGTCCTGCCGCCTCTCCAGCAGCGGCACCGCTCAAAGTTGCCCTCGACCCCACCTTCCCGCCGTTTCAGTCCCAGACTGGCGATGGCAAGTTCGAAGGCTTCGACATCGACCTGATCAATGCGATCGCCGAGGCAGGAGGCTTCACGATGGACATGCAGGGGCTGCCGTTTGATGGCATCATCCCGGCTCTGCAAGGCGGCACCATGGACGCCACCATCAGCACGATGACCATTACGAAGGAACGGGCGCAGGTTGTGGAGTTCTCGCGTCCCTACTTTAAGGCCGGTTTGGCGATCGCGGTCGCCGACAACAATACCGACATCACCAGCATCGAAACCCTGAAGGGCAAGAAAGTTGCCGCTCAGATTGGCACAACGGGTGAAAAGAAAGCACGGGAAGCGGGAGCAGAGGAAGTTCGCACATTTGATAGCACCCCTCTAGCGCTGCAAGAGCTAGCTAACGGCAACGTGGATGCAGCCGTAAGCGACGCACCCGTGATTCTTTATGCGATTAAAAGCGGTGGAGCTAAGGGGATCAAGGTAGTCGGTGAACTGCTAACCGAAGAGTTCTACGGGATTGCGACGCCTAAAGGCTCAGCCAATCTGGAAAAAATTAATGCAGGTTTGACGGCGATCGTGGCGAACGGCAAGTACAAAGAAATCTATCAAAAGTGGTTTGATGGCGAACCGCCTCAATTACCTGAGTCGGCTCCGCTATAGCTCTGGGTGCAAACCTAGAAACGGGCTAATTTACCCTGACAATTTTCTTTATACTGTCGTATTTTGATGAGATGATTGCAGCACAATCATCTCATCAAAGTTAATCCTCAATCTTAGACCCGGCTGTGTTTCAAACCTTCGATATTATTCGTCAAGCCTTGCCCAATCTTGTTTTGGGCGCGTTGATTACGCTACAGCTCACTGCCGTTTCGATTTTATTGGGCTTGATCGGCGGCTCTCTAATCGGCATTGCGCGTCTCTCCTCCTCCAAATTGGTCAGTGTGCTGGCCCGGTGCTATGTTGACTTCTTTCGGGGTACCCCGCTGCTAGTCCAGCTTTTCATGATCTACTTTGGCTTACCCTCGTTGATTCAAAGTATGGGTCTACCGCTGCAATTAAATCAGTGGACCGCCGCCATCGTGGCGCTTAGTCTCAACAGCGCGGCTTACATTGCCGAAATTGTCCGAGCTGGCATTCAGTCGATTGATCTGGGGCAGCGAGAAGCGTCCCAATCGCTAGGGCTAGGTGCGATTGGAACCATGCGCTATGTCGTTTTTCCGCAGGCGTTTCGCCGGATGATTCCGCCGCTGGGAAATGAGTTCATTAGTATGTTAAAAGATACGAGCTTGGTAGCCGTAATTGGGTTTGAAGAACTGTTTCGCCGGGGACAGTTGGTGGTAGCTCAAAACTTTCGATC
>JAYUYI010000860.1:0-2297 GCA_043752545.1 Thermoleptolyngbya sp. | reverse complement strand
CGATAGCGGCATCCAAATCGGCGACGCGAAACAGCATGGCGACCGGGCCAAAGATTTCCTCTCGGGCGATCGCCGCATTGGGGGGCACGTTAGCCACAATTGTGGGAGGGTAGAAGTTACCTCGACTCAGAGCCGGGTCAGAGCGCGTCGGAACGGTCGTGGGATCGCCGCCAATCAGCAATTCACCGCCAGCGGCAATGCAGCTTTGTACCTGCTGATGCACCTCTTGCAGGATAGTAGGAGTGGCCAAGGGGCCAATTTGCACCTCGGGCAGCAGCGGATCGCCAAGTTTGAGGGCGGCGTATTTTTCGACTAATTTTTGGGTAAAGGCGTCGGCGATCGACTCTTGGACAATGAACCGTTTGGCGGCGATGCAAGACTGGCCGTTGTTAATCATCCGGGCGGTGACGGCGGTGGCCACGGCGGTTTCCAAATCTGCACTTTCTAATACAATAAACGGGTCGCTGCCGCCCAGCTCTAGCACAGTTTTTTTGATTTGCGTGCCGGCAGCAGCGGCAAGACTAGCGCCAGCAGATTCGCTGCCCGTCAGGGTGGCAGCTTTCACTCGATGATCGGCAATGATTTGGGCAATTTTGTCTGCACCGACTAGCAACGTCTCAAAAGCTCCCTCGGGAAAGCCCGCTCGTTGAAAAATGTCGGCGATCGCCAATGCCGACTGCGGTACATTGGAAGCGTGTTTGAGCAACCCCACATTGCCAGCCATCAGTGTCGGAGCCGCAAACCGAAACACCTGCCAAAAGGGGAAATTCCACGGCATCACTGCCAATACCACACCCAGCGGTTGATACATCACATAGCTATGGCTGGCATCAGTTTCGATGGAGACGGGTGCCAAAAACTGCTCGGCGTGATCAGCATAGTAGTGGCAGACAGCGGCACACTTTTCCACTTCGGCAACGGCGGCGGCAATGGGTTTCCCCATTTCTACCGTCATCGTTTTTGCAAATAGTTCCTTCTCCTCGACTAGCAGCTTAGCAGCAGCGTGCAGCCAGCCCGCTCGTTGCCCAAACGACGTCCGCCGATAGTGTTCAAAGCTATGCTGTGCCGTGTCAATGGCGCGGGCGATCGCGGCATCACCCAGTCCTTCAAAGGTCTGAATCGTTTCCCCAGTCGCCGGGTTTATCGTAGCGATACCCATACCCAAAACTCCTTCTCAACCCAGATGTGGAAAGCCTTTTAACTCTAATGCCACAGCGGTGTTTTATGGAAGGTGACTGTTGCTGAACTCTTCTCTCTCTAGTCTTCCAATAAATTCTGAGAGTGTGCCAAGAACGTTGAAAATATTGACAAACTGTATCGAAATTAACAAATTGACTGCGATTGCGTCAAACAGAGTAATCCAGCAACCCTAGATTTTCCCTGCTAGGTGCGCCAACTGCCGCATGTTAACCAAATAAACCACTTGACCAGTGACGTCAATCTTGATCCAACCCTTGCTATCCAGCTTCTCCATAATTTTGCTGGCTTCATCCATCGTAATAGCTGCCACATCGGCCAGATCTTTGAGGGGAATGTTAAAGATTTCCGTACCCTGAGCAGTTCGTCTACCGTAATTTTCACCTAACGAAACTAGCGTATTGGCGAGCTTAATCGCAGGCGGCTGATGTCGCAGCTGAAACCGAAAGTTGGTTTGCCGCAGCCGTCGCACCATCAGTTGCAGCATCCGGTGGTGCAGTTGGGAGTCTTTAAACAGCGTTTGAATAAATCGCTGTGCCGAAATGCTGAGCAGCTTAACGGGAGAGAGGGCAACCACATCCGTTGAGCGCGGAGATTCGTCTAGAATCGCCATTTCGCCAAAGAAATCACCGCGTCCTAAGATGGCCAGCGTGACCACTTCTTCACCCGCATGACGCCGCACCTTGACCCAACCCGATTCGACAAAATAAACCGCGTTGCCCCAGGCATCTTCCATCAAAACAGCTCGGCCAGACGGATATTCATGCTCAACCGCAATCGAAAGCAGCCATTCAAGCGTTTCGGGGCTGGCGGAGCTAAAGAGAGGAAACAGTTCGCTAAATGCTATGGTCTGCATGAAGAAAGCCTTGGGTTAAAAAAAAGAACTGCTCCAGTCTGCGCTTATTTCCTTATAAAGCTGAGAAAATGCAAAAGATTAGGAAATGCAACGTCGAGACAACCTGGCAGCCAACGGTACAGAGCTGGTAGATAGTTTGACGTCCTTACGGTTGCCTCAACTATCGTACCCACGAATATTTGAAACTTAGCAAATTGCGGCTATTGGTTAACCCAGATCTAATATCGTACTGATGGTTATCCTA
>JAYUYI010000859.1:0-2300 GCA_043752545.1 Thermoleptolyngbya sp. | reverse complement strand
TGAAGTCGATCCCTAAGCGTTTGGCATCTGGAAAAGGGCAGTCGGAGTCTAGCCCGGTGTCTAAAATCTTTTTGCAAATGGCGGCTTTCAGCGCGTAGTTTTTGGCTGGATCGTCTCGATATTCGGTAATTAAATCTCGCAGGTTGACCAGCTCTTTGTAGAGGTTGGCGCGACCGTAGGGCGGAACATTGTGCGAAATCAAGACGCCATAGCCTCGCCGCTTGGCCAAAATGGATTCGGATGGATTATTGGCCGCGTAAATGTAGAGGTTTGGCAGGTTGCCGAGCAAAATATCTGACCAGGAATAGCCCGTGTTGCCCAGCGGCGAACCGGGCAGCCATTCCACGGTGCCGTGCATGCCAAAGTGAATGATGGCATCTGCCTGAAATCCATCTTGCAGCCATTTGTAGAAGGCGGCGTATTGTGGATGCGGCGTCAAATCTCGCTCAAACATCAGCCGCATTGGGTCGCCTGATAAGCCGAGTGGTGGCTGGACGCCAATCCAAACATTGCCAAACCGGACGCCGCCTAGGTGAAATTCGTCGCCATAGGTGCGAATGCCGCTGGCGGTGAGGGAGCCATGCCACTGCTGCTGAATCCGGTGGGTTTGCAGGTAGCCCAGGGACTTTTCTAGCGATCGCGCACTGACCATAATTTGCCCCTGGTTCTTGGTTTTGACCCCAGAGTGCAGCTCCCCAGTTTGCCAATCTTTAAACGCCCATTGGGCCGTGCCTAATCCCCACTCTCCCACGGCCATGGGCAGCCATTCGCCGTCGGCCTGTTCGTCGGCCTGTTTAATCTGACGCAGCAGCTCTTCGCCATCGGTCGGCAGGTTGCCCACACTGTAGCCCTGAGCCTGGAGCGCTTGCAGCAGCTTCAGCAAGGACTGAGGCACATTCAGCAGCGCCGCAGTGCCAACCGCCCCATATCCCGGCGGAAACCCATACAGGGCGATCGCAATCTTGCGGTCTGCCGGAGGCGTTTTGCGTAACTTAATCCACTGCTTGAGGCGTCCGGTCAACCGATGCAACCGTTCTGGTACCAGGTAAATATCATCTCCCACCAATCCGCCCAGCGGCACCGGGTCGATCGCCCCATCCAGCTCGGGCAGAGCGTAGAGCACCACGCTTTGCAGCCCCCCCACGCCCTGACGCGTCCAGGAATGGATATCTTGAATCAGCAGCGGTGCCGCCACCACATAGGGCACATTTTTAGCGCCGAGAATGCGTTTGGCCACGTCCACCTGCCGCCCTGCCGCCATGGAGCCAGCAGGCCCGCCCACTAACGGAAAGCCAATGGTAGAGACGATCGCATCCACGTTGACGGCGACGGCAGCCAGCGACGGCAGTTCATTCACCCCCTGCTGCCGCTGAGCCTGTTCGTAGTCGGTTGTCAGCCAGTCGCGCACAGCCACATGGCCTTCGACGCCGTTGATGAAAATTGGAATCGGGATGATGCCTGCCTGCTCGAAATGCCGAATCAGTTGGGCAATGTACGGCTGCTTGGTGATCACATGTTTGCGATACAGCAGGATGCCGACAACAGGGGCTGAAGCTGTAGACGGATAAACCGGGGCTGGCGATCGCGCTTGATACCAGTCTAGATACTGTTTGGGCGAGGCAAAATATCCGGCATAGTCAGGATGCAGCAAGCCTAAGTTGGGAGTTTCCAGCGGTGGTGGAATGTCGCCGACGGTCAGCCCTAGGTAGGTTTGAGCGATCGCCCAGCCCATGGCCGCCACGTTTTCCGCGCCGCCTGCGTTCCAGTACCCGTAGATGATTAGCCAGTTGCGCAGGTCTTGCACCTTGCCCACCGGGATAAACTTCAGCAGTTTAGGGCCAATTTTCAGAAAACTCAGATATCCAGCCAGTTTGTCTTCTTCACGCTGACTGCCGCCAAACTTGCTGAGGATAAACTGGATCGGTTTTGGCATCCCCTTGGGCTGGTCGCCGATAGCAAACTTGCCCAACTGGGTGAGCGACATCAGCTCTAGAGCCGACTCGAACACGAGGCGAATGGGAATCGCTGCCGCCCGCTGCCTCAGCCACATGACTTGGTCGTAGTCAAATAGCAGGCTGGCAAAAAAGACATCGGCGGTCTCGAGGGCGGCTTCAACGGCGGCAGGGTGAGCAGTGAGATCGCGATCGCTAAATACCTGAATCTCCAGCTCTAGGCAGCGCCCCTGCGCCAGTTTTGCCGCTTGCCGATAGAGTTCTGCATTAAACGACTCAAACCCGACAATCAGAACAATCCGTTTCATAGTTTTACCGTCACACTTGCCACAACCGGACTTCCTGTCT
>JAYUYI010000858.1:0-2301 GCA_043752545.1 Thermoleptolyngbya sp. | reverse complement strand
CTCCGTCGCATCGGTGCAAGAACCTATCCTGATTTACTCAAGGCATTGGAGACAGCGTTCACAAAAGTGACAAAAAAGGATTTCCTAGGTTGGTTTACACACTGCTGTTACTGTGCTAAACAAGGCTGATAACCGCTATACTTCTTTACGCCTTTTTTTTACGGTAGACATATTTAGTCTAAAATTGAGCATGTCATCCCTATCTGGTTGACTGACAAATTTTTTACCCCTCATCCCCCACCCCTTCTCCCCTTGTGGGAGAAGGGGTGCCAGAGGTAAAGTCTTGGCTCGAAGCCCCTCTCTCGCCCTGGGAGAGGGGTATAGCCCAAAGGGCATTCAAGAAAGGGGTGTAGCTTGCTTCTGCGCAGCAGTGGGAGATCGAGTTTTGTCAGTCAAGCAAGTGCGCCGATCAAACCAGCAAATCAAAATCAATATCTTGCAAGGGAGGCGTCAATGCTACAGCTTGGCAGCAAAACAATGACAATCGAGGGGGTGACAGTCTTTGCCGACCATGCCGACCCCCAACAATTCTGGTATCTGCCTGCACCCGTCGATCTGGCTCGACGCGGCACTGCTCAAGAGCCACAGTTCACCTTGATTACCTACCGACCCGCTGTGGCTAGTAGTGGCGTGTCCGGGGGTGGCTTTCTCACCATGGAAGTGGAGCTAAAACTAGACAAAGCAGCAGAGCAACGGATCTGCTCTCGGCTCAGCTCTATCGCCAAAGGGCAGCCTCGCCTAACACCCGTTCCGTTTGACGAGGGCACCGTTCAAATTGTGGCGCTCGATTTGCAGGGTAGCGGCGGCACCAACGCTCCGCCCACCCCATCGGGCAGCTTTCGCGCCGTCGAAACAATTTTGGGTGCAACCAAGCCCGCGCTGGGCGGCAATAACAACGCAGTGTTTAGCCTGACGCTGACGCAAGCGGGCGCAATCATTCTACGCCAAGCGTTTCAAGAAGGCGGCAAACCCGTCGGCGTGATTTACGACTTAAAATACACCGCCTTACGCCCTGCCCTAGACGTTGAAATTACCGCGAATTTGAAGCGCGTCTATGACCACTTCAGCTACGGCGTTGACTTCAGTGCTGGAGCCGTGATTTATGGCGTGCCCGTCTATCTGCAAGCGAGCATTGATGTAGCCTTTGAGAAATTGAAGCAAGACGGCGTGATTCAGATCAAAGTGATCAACTATTCCACGACTCAAGATCATGCCGACAAAGAACGATGGGCGCTGGACTTCTTTAAACAATCGTTGTTGAACGACTGGTTTAAGCCGACTCTGCCGCCTGTTAAGTTCGACAACAATACGGGTTCAGGTGGATTACCTAACCTTCCCGGCATCCCTGGAACGGGGGGTGGCACGCCAGGGGGCGGTTCTCCAGGAAGCGGAGCAGGTACACCGGGAAGCGGAGCAGGTACGCCCGGAGGTGGAGCAGGTGCGCCCAGAGGTAGAGCAGGTGCGCCGGGGAGCGGAGCAGGTACACCGGGAGGTGGAGCAGGTGCGCCCGGAGGTAGAGCAGGTGCGCCGGGGAGCGGAGCAGGTACGCCCGGAGGTGAAATGCCTGAGGCCATGGGCTTTCAACCGTCCAGAATGGCCACAAGTGGCCGGGTTAGCCTCGAAGAGCAGTCAGGCAGCCCACTGGAAACGGAGAGCCTCCAGCCCTACAGCCTGACGATTCAAAGTACAACACCCCCCGATCGCCCCGGCTATCGTATTGATCATGCGGCTGCAAGCGGCGGCGGCACACAGGTGACGCTCACCTTTGTGGGCGGCAGCGCACCGCCTACTGTGCGGGTGAACAGCATGGAACAGGTGCTGAATGCCCAGCGCCAACTGACGCTAGAGGTGCCAGCGGGCGCGAACCTGCCCATTGCTGTAGACTACCCAGCAGAATCACCTTTAGAAGAAATCTTCCATCTGTTCTTTGACTACGACAAACCGCTACCGGGCGGCTGGTCAGCCAATCCACCTAGCGCGGCTTATCAACGATATCTGAATAATGCCACCACGCCGCTCGATACTCGGTTCCAAACGAGCAACGGCAGCATCACGCCTACAGGAAGTGCTGCGCTAAGAGGGGCAGCAGCTCTACAGCAGTGGATTCAAACCGAATTAGTCGATCCCAAACAGGTCAGAATTGATGCCCATGCCAGCTACGAAGGCGATAACAGCGCTCAGAAAATTCAGTTCAACCAGGTGTTGAGCGATCGCCGTCGTCAGGTAGCGGAGGGGATCATTGGCAATGCGGCCAGCATTAACGCTAGTGCCGCTCACGGGCACCAATCCGCCTTCACCGCC
>JAYUYI010000857.1:0-2302 GCA_043752545.1 Thermoleptolyngbya sp. | reverse complement strand
TTCACCCAGCAAACGGTTCGCAGCAGCAGCAGGTCGCGCTGCGCTCGGGTTAGCTCTTCCCACAGGTCAAAATTCAGGTAGACCGGACGGCTTTGCTCCCACGGTAAGGGCAAGCGGGCGTCGATTACTGTCGCTTGATCTAGTTTGTCGATGAGTTTGACATACATCCGCCCAGAGGCAGGCATCAATTCGGCCAGATGTCGAAGTTCGTCGTCGGGGTTCATGGGCAGTTGGGATGAGGGGGTGGGGCGATCGCCTAGATGAAGGGATTATCCTGCACTTCTGTGACCGAATCTCAGCAATCTCGGCTATCTTGGCAAGTTCAACCTTAGGTTACCTCTGGCTTTCTCGTTTCTTAAACTCTCTTTTACCAAAGAGATCGAGCAGGGATGGTAGGATGCGGCGCACGTTGTGATGTGCGCCATTTAACTTTCCAATATCTAAACCGCCATGAGTGAATTAATAGTCGTAAGTTTTGACGATAAATTCAAAGCTGAGCAAGCGTTGTTAAACCTGCTAAAGCTAGAACAGACACACTTAGCCTGCCTGGAAGATGCAGTGGTGGTTGTGAAGAATGCTGAAGGTAAAGTCCGAGTCAAGGCTTATCACGATTTGCTAGAACCGGTACCAGAGCTAGGAAATGATCTCTGGGGTGGGATCATCAGCGCCATCGTCTTTCATCGCACCATCAAAATTAATCAGGGTGTGTTTGATGCAGATTTTCTGACGGATGTGGAAGCTTCGCTCATGCCTAGTTCTTCGGCGTTATTTGTGGTAGTTTCTGCCGATACCTCAAAACCGGTGATTGCCGAGTTAGCCAATATTGGCGGTACTCTATTGAAAACGCCTCTGACTGCAGTAGCACATCAACAGCCAAAAAATGCGGTGAAAGCGGTTAATCAATAGGCAGTGCTGAATAGCGGGATGGATTCCCCACCCTTCGGGCAGCAAGCTCCGTCCCCAGCCCTCCTCCCACATGGGGAGAAGGGAACCAGAACTCTTGTTTCCTCTCCTCAAGGAGAGGGCTAGGGTGAGGTGCTACAGTTCTCTGACCACGGGCTGTCCGTCCTTGATTTCGCCAATCAAAACGAGATCGGTGAGGCCGACAAACAGCCCGTTTTCGAGGACGCCGGGAATATTGTTGATGGTCTTTTCTAAGTCGGCGGGGTTAGAAATGTCTGAAAACGTGACGTCTAGCACCATGTTGCCCTGATCAGTAATCACAGGGCCGTCTTTTTTCACGCCCATGCGCAGTTCGGGCTTGCCGCCCAGTCTTTCTAGCGCCCGAGTGACGGGAGCGACAGCCAATGGCAACACTTCAACTGGCAGCGGAAAGGTCGATCCCAATTTATCTACCAGCTTGGTGCTATCAACCACCACAATGAAATAATCGGCTAGCCCGTCCACAATTTTCTCGCGGGTGTGAGCGGCACCGCCACCTTTAATTAAGTTTTTGGCTGGATCGACTTCATCGGCTCCGTCGATCGCCACGTCAATCTTATCGACGTCATCGAGGGTGACGAGGGGAATGCCATACTGTTTGGCCAGCACGGATGCCTGGAACGAGGTCGGTACGCCTTTGATGTCTTTTAGATCGCCAGATTTGAGGCGATCGCCCAAATGCTGAATGGCATAAGCGGTGGTGGAACCCGTCCCCAACCCCACGACAGTGCCCGACTGCACCCGCTGGGCTGCTGCGATGCCGACCTGCTGCTTCATCACCTTAATGGGATCTACCTCTGCGCTCATAGTCATTTTCCTTATAGAGTCATCAACTCTACAGGCTACCACTTCAAGGCGTGATAGGTTAGATGTTCGGGGCACTCTAGACGAGAATGCTCCCACCCTACAGCCATTTACGCCCTTTCCTGCCCATGCACGCTAGCTCAGACTTCGCCGCCGATGCTCTACCGCCTGGATTGACGTTGGAGCAGTGTCGGCAGCAGTTGCAAGCAGCAGATCGCAGCCCTGGGGAGCGGGTTCAGTGGTTGTATCGGCAAGGGTTACTTTTGGTGCGGGCTGGGCAGTTTGAGGATGCGATCGCCACATCTGACCAGGCACTAGCGCTCCAATCCGACTCGGCGCTGGCACATTACCTGCGTGGACTGGCGCTAGATGGGGCGGGTAGAGGCTGGGAGGCGATCGCCAGTTTTGATCGGGCGTTGCAGCAGCAGCCCTTTCGGGTGGAAGCTTGGAAGGCATCGGCCTGGACGCACCGCGCCTACGGGTTGGTGAAACTGGGGCAGTTTGCTGATGCGATCGCTAGCTGCGATCGCGCCTTAGAAATGCAGCCCCAGTCTTA
>JAYUYI010000856.1:0-13376 GCA_043752545.1 Thermoleptolyngbya sp. | reverse complement strand
AAACCAACAGCTAGAGGCGCTAGAGCGCACCCGCAGTAATCTCATCGCCATTACCGGGCACGAACTGCGCACGCCGCTCTCTACCATTCAGGTGTGTTTAGAAAGTTTGGCCAGCGAACCCGATATGCCCGCTGAGCTGCGTCAAGTCATGCTCGACACCGCCTTGACCGATGCTGAGCGAATGCGAAAACTGGTGCAAGATTTCATCACCCTATCGCGATTAGAAAGCGGTCGGGTGCAGTGGCATTTAGAATCTTTGGCGTTAGATGAATGTGTAGATTTAGCGCTGAGCAGCATCCACACCCGTAAAACCGATGATCATCTGCCCAGCATCAAGGCTCAGGTCTCCAGGCAGCTGCCGCTGATTCAAGCGGATGGCGAGTGGTTGGTCGAAGTGCTCTCTAAGCTGCTAGACAATGCCTGTAAATTTACCCAGCCAGCTGGGGAAGTGGTGATCGAAGCCCATCAAAATGGCGGCAAGATGCTGGAAGTCACAATTACAGATACAGGACGCGGCATTGAACCCAATCAGCTAGAAGTCGTATTCGATCGCTTCTATCAAGAAGAAGGGGCATTACGCCGCACCGCAGGAGGAACGGGGCTAGGACTGGCCATTTGTCGCCAAATTATTCTGGGGCTGGGCGGGCAGATTTGGGCAGAATCAGCCGGACGTGACCAGGGCAGCCAGTTTCATTTCACCCTTCCCTTGGCTCAAGACGCTGTCGTTGGGGCGATCGCCGCTGCGGCTCCAACCCCGCCGCCGCCCGCTAAAGGTCGTCAGTCTCACCGCAAACGCGCCACTACAGGGTGATCGAGGGATTCGACTAGAGGGCTGTTAGAGTCGTCCAAGGGGGTTGACCAGAGAATTGCCCAAGGGGTTGCTCAGAGGGGTTGCTCGTGGGGCTGTAGCCGTTCACGCGGATGCTGCGGACGGCAAGGCGCACCCCAGCACACAGACATGGCAGGCATGGGGTGCAAAACCGTACTGCGCACGCCGATCACAGAATTTGCCCCGATCTGGACACCGGGGGCAATAAAACAGCCCGTCGCCACCCACACCCCATTACCAATGGCGATCGCCCCTGTCTTGAGCCGAAACGTGGGATCTTTAATATCGTGGCTGCCGGTGCAGAGGTAGGTATTTTGCGAGATCACACAGTGGCAACCCACCCAAATCTGATCCAAGCTGTAAAACACCACATCATCCCCAATCCAGCTATAGTCACCAATTTCAACGTTCCAGGGATACGTAAAGCGGGCAGTCGGTCGAATCACTACATCCCGACCGATTTTTGCCCCAAATAGCCGCAGCAGTGCCCGCCGAGGCGCGTGATGCGCGTGCAAGGTGAGCGGGAAGGCGATCGCCTGCACCAGCCACCAAAGCAAAACGATCCAGCCAGGACGACCCCGACTAAAGCCCGATTGGTGGTAGCGTCGCAAGTCTACCCAAGGCGGCAGATCGAGCGATGGCTGAACGCCAGCAGACTGAGACTCAGACTCACCGTCGGCCCAAGCGCACAGCCCAGGTGCCAAATCATCTCGCTCAATATCGGCATCGGGAACCGTCATACCCTAATCCCTGGTGGCCTGATCTGTGCCAGCTCGATCTTGATTAAATTGATTGATTTTATTTGGGTTGGTCTAAGCGCCAGAAGTGCCATCACACAGAGTCGGATCACAAATCTGTATATTGGCAGGCGTTTTGAGAGAGGCTCTGATAATGACGATCACCAGGGTTAGGCTTGGGACTAGTCGGCAGATCCGACGAAGACGCCCGCATAGTAGCTGGGTTGATCCGACCGCCAAAACGCCGTAGTTCATATAGCTTAACGCCAATTTGATACTCATATTGACTGAGCAAACAGGCGTAAACATATCCGGCTCGACCATCTAAAAAGCCAAATCGCAAAATATAGACGACCAAAAATCGTAGCAATGGCCGAAAGGGCAGATGCACCCAGACTTTCTTCAAGAAGCGCTTACGCTGTACGGCATCGCCCAAGAAGTTGCCGCCAATGGTGCCTCCCTCGTCCATGCCCATGAGCAGATTGTAGTAAACCCTAGCTTCCCAATTGGAATAGCGATTATGGCGTTCTAGCCAGTGATACAGGTCGCGGCAGTCTACATGCAGCATATCGGCGTTGAGATAGCCTACAGTGCCGTCGAGCAAGACATGCTCGTGGACTTCATTATCGCCCGTGTTGGCAATATCTTCGGTGTGGAGATTTTCGTAGCGCCCTCGATGATGACGGAAGAGGCGGAGGTTCCAATCGGGATATTTGCCGCCGTATCGGATCCAAGTGCCTAGGAAAAAAACGCGGCGATTGAGGTAATAGCCCACCAAGTCAGGATTTTCTATGGCTAGGGCAATCTCATCCCACAGCTGCGGTGGAATTCGCTCGTCGCAGTCTACGATCAAAACCCACTCATTGCGAAACGGGAGGTGGTCGAGTGACCAGTTTTTCTTTTTGGGCCAATGCCCGTTAAATGGAAACTGAACGACGCGGGCTCCGGCTTGTTCGGCAATGGCAACCGTGCGATCGCAGCTGTGAGAATCGACCACAAACACTTCGTCAGCTCTGCTTAAGCTATCGAGACAGCCAGGCAGGTTGAGTTCCTCATCCTTTGCTGGAATCAGCACAGAGACCGGAATTTTTGAGCGCATAGAGTTAATACCGTGAGGGTAGGCTCAAGGGGGCAACTGGAACCATCACTGAAGCCAGCTAGGGCAGCAAGCTGAGCCGAAAAGGGGGTCATAAACGTGGTCAGGGACTGGTGATCAGGGATGGAGCTAGGGTTAAACCCGGCATTGAAGGGGGCTGAAGGGAACTCTGGAGGCAAACGAACTGAATCTATCCTCAAGCTTCTAGCGGCAAAGGCAGATCGCGTCAAAGACCGTTTAGCAACTTGAACCGCTGCAATGGCATCAACAGATCTTGAATCGCTGTAACCATATACCCCACTTGGCCGTAAGCATAGACAACGTTATCAAACCTAACGGCTGGGTCATTTAGATATTTTAACGATCGGTATAGACCCCGGAGGAAGCGTTCAGCTCCACACCGAAGCTGCCCTAATCCAGTTTGCCCGCTCAGCCGTTCTCGGGTACATTCGCTAATCCCCTGCCACCAGCTGCGCTGCAAAAACCAAGAACGGCACAGGCGCTCCGGCGCAACGTAATGCGCCACATGAGCTGTGGGCAGGTAGGCAACTTGCCAGCCGTGTTTGAGTGCTAGCTCGGTCATGTACAGCTCCTCATTCGACAACAAGCGCGTTCCGACTCGACCCAATTCAGTCGTAAATCCCTCCACTTGCTGCCAAAAAAGCTTGCGCAGAGAATAGTTGACGCCTCGAGGAGTCAGCCCTGAACGCTCGATCAAACAGGCGCGATCGCCCAAATCGTAAGCGCCTAGGTTGCCAGCGAGGTTGGCAGACAGCCAGATTGGGGGTGTTTGGTTAGCCCAAATCAGGGTTACCTTCCCGCCTGCGATCGCTAAGCGATCATTCTGCTGATAGGCGGCATAGAGGGTGCGAAGCCAGTGGGGGCTGGCGATCGCATCATCATCTAGGTAGGCCAACACTTCACCCCGAGCCAGCTTAGCACCTGTATTACGCGCCACAGACAGTCCCAATTCTGGCTCATACACATAGTGCAGGTGGGGATGCGGTTGGCGAGCCGCCACCACCTCTGCCGTGCGATCGCTGGAGCAATTGTCTACAACAATGACCTCATACGCACCGATAAAATCTTGCTCTAGTAAACTATCCAACGCAGCCCCAAGATAGCCGTCTCGGTTGTGCGTGCACACAATAGCAGAAACCTGAGGATCGGACATGGTGATAGCCAGAATAAACGGTAACTGCGGAAATTGAGATGCGCCGATATCAAACAGCAACCCTGCAGAAAACCTGTGTCAAATATGGCATACAACTCCGCACTGACCGCAGCTTTAAGCCGTACAGATGCAATATTTTGCAACAAAGGATTGCTGATGCTCTTACATTTCTACCGCACCACCGTAAAAACCGGATGGTTTATGAATTTTCAGTAAAGTTGCAGAATGGGTACTATGACTCTAGCCAGCAATCCGGCCAGCAATCGGATTAAGATTAGCGCTCCGTAGAGTCAGCGTCCTGTTTGACTAGTCCAAGGGAGCAAAAAACTGCTCTTTCCTGCCGTCAGCCATCAGCGTCTAACTAGCCCACCGCTTCTAATGGAACTTTTGCAGCCGGTTCCACGTCGGGTTCGCGGAGCTGACTATGGACAGCCACCAGGGTTTCAGCTAGCTGGCTCAGGCGAGTTTGTAGGTAGTTTTTGCGCTCTACCAATTGCCGCATTTTTTGGCAGCGAGCGATCGCCAAACTGATTTGAGGCACCTGCTCCGCCGGACAGGGAAACGACCAGACCTGGCCATCAGCATCAAGTCCACACAGCCAATAACCAGCTCTGGGCGTGGCGGCTACGGGTTGGGGCTGATGACTCTTGCACAAGTCGCGCACATAATCGAGCAGTTGATTAATCTCAGCATGCCGCAGTGGATTCGCTCCTAATGGTGGCGCAGCCTGGGGCTGAGATTCTAGCCAACCATCGACAATCGCTCCTTCCATCTGCAACTCCTGCATGGTCAGCAAAATTCGCTGCAATTCTTTTTGCCATCCCGTGACGGTACTTTCAATTTCTCGCAGCAGCCCGAGGGCCAGTGCAGGGTCTGTAGCATGACGCGGATTGCTCAGGGTAGGCAGCTGAAAGCCTGAGGGGAGCGGCAGCGCAGTCTGACCTGGGAGGATCGCAGGGCGCTGAACATCGCCACTATCAGTCTCGCTGGGCTTGGGGTGGCGGCCATGAAGCTGGGTCAGCGTTGCCTCAATCCGTTGCAGTCCCGATTTCATAATTCCGATTTCATAAATTATGGCAGACAGCTTGAACGAAGATAAATCGAAAAGTCAGTAATTTTTAATTTTCAACTATTCTATCTGCTTGTGTCTGATCAAGCACACTGTTTATGACCCATTCGTAGTGAAAATTCTGAGGTTGTAACCAGGAGCTTTAGAATGAAATTTGCAAAATGTGAAATCTGCAAAATAAAACCTGCCAGCGATTGGAGAGCACTATGAGCGTGGTTTTAGTGACAGGGCCGACTCGCTCTGGCAAAAGTGAATGGGCAGAGACATTGGCGGCGCGATCGCACAAATCAGTCATCTATGTCGCGACAGCTCAAGACTATCTTGACGATCCCGAGTGGCAAGCCCGCATTAGCCGTCATCAGCAGCGGCGATCGCCGCATTGGGAAACCCGCAGCGTCCCGCTGTACTTATCTGCTACACTTCAGGCGGCCACCCCCCACCAATGTCTACTGGTCGATGCCTTGGGCACCTGGCTAGCAAATTGGCTAGAGCACGATGAATCAACGTGGGATAATCAGGTGATGGAGCTATTAACCTGCCTTCAGGCCACTAAAAGTGAGGTGATTTTGGTGGCTGAGGAAGTGGGTTGGGGGGTAGTGCCCGCTTACGCGTTAGGGCGGCTATTTCGCGATCGCCTAGGAAACTTGACCCGCCGGGTGGGGGCGATCGCCGATATCGTCTATCTGGTCACCGCAGGGCATGTGCTGAACTTGAGCGAGCTAGGAACACCGTTGCCTGAGCAATTGGGCGGCGAATAGTTTCTAGCTAGATAAGAACGCTCCAAGCCAGCGGCAGAGACAAAGCGCCAATTTGCGCTCGTCTTTAGGCAAAATCTCTAGAAATAAACCGTACGCCCCAAAAAATCTACTAGAGTGATGTTTGGAGATTTTGCTCACCTAATCCCCATCTCCCCAATTCTTACTTCTGAGGTTGCTGATGTCCTTTATCCGCGAGTTGCACCAACAACTCATCCGCAAAGAGCGGTCTGCTGTAGAAATTACTGAAGAATCTCTAGAGCGGGTTCAGGCTTTAGAGCCACAGCTCCACAGCTTTCTGTGCATCACCGCAGATCGAGCGTTGGAGCAAGCTAGGCAGGTGGATGCCCAGATAGCAGCGGGTGAGGCGATCGGCATGTTGGCGGGTATTCCCTTTGGGATCAAAGACAACATGTGCACCAAAGGTATCCCAACCACCTGCGCATCTAAAATTTTGCAGAACTTCGTCCCGCCTTACGAATCGACCGTAACCCAACGGTTGCTCGATGCGGGAGCCGTCGTGGTGGGTAAGACCAATCTCGATGAGTTTGCGATGGGTGGATCGACGGAGCGATCGGCCTATCAAATTACGGCAAACCCGTGGGATCTAGAACGGGTGCCCGGCGGATCATCGGGTGGTTCGGCGGCAGCGGTGGCTGGAGGCCAGGTAACCGTTTCGTTGGGTTCCGATACGGGCGGTTCGATTCGTCAACCGGCGTCGTTTTGCGGCGTGGTTGGCATGAAACCCACCTATGGGCTAGTGTCGCGCTATGGGTTGGTGGCATTTGCGTCATCGCTCGACCAAATTGGCCCCTTTGGGCGATCGGTGGAGGATGTGGCGATCGTGCTCAAGGCGATCGCCGGTCATGACCCCATGGATGCCACCAGCTTAAAGGTCAATATCCCCAACTATGTAGACACCCTCCAACCGGGCCTCCCGCCTAAGACGCGTCTACGCGTTGGGGTAATTCAGGAAACCTTTGGTGAAGGGCTAGACCCTGAGGTCGAGGCGGCGGTGAAAGCGGCAGTGCAAACGCTGCAAGATCTAGGTGCCGACATTCAAGTCATTTCTTGCCCTCGCTTCCGCTACGGGGTGGCCGCTTACTATGTCATTGCGCCTTCAGAAGCGTCTGCTAACCTAGCCCGCTATGACGGCGTGAAATATGGCTACCGCACCAGCGACGCGAATAACCTGCTCAATATGTATACCCAGACCCGAGCCGAAGGGTTTGGGCCGGAAGTTAAGCGCCGCATTATGATCGGCACCTACACGCTGTCTGCGGGGTATTACGACGCCTATTATCTCAAGGCACAAAAGGTACGCACCCTGATTAAGCAAGACTTTGAGCAGGCTTTTGCCAAGGTCGATGTGTTGGTGTGCCCCACCGCTCCTACAACAGCCTTCAAAGTTGGCGAAAAAACGGACGATCCGCTGAGCATGTATCTGCTAGATTTGATGACCATTCCGGCAAACCTAGCGGGCTTGCCAGCAATCAGCTTGCCCTGTGGGTTTGACAAACAGGGTCTGCCGATTGGCATCCAACTGATTGGCAATGTGCTGAAAGAAGATGTGCTGCTGAATGTGGCCTATGCCTATGAGCAAGCCACCGCATGGCATCAGCGATCGCCCAACCTCAACGGTTAGAGATCAATGGGTATGTAAAGGCTCAATCTAAAATTAACGATCCGTTAAACAGCACCCCGTAAGCCAGGGTGCTGTTTTGGGGGGGCTACTCTCAGAGATTCAGTGATTCCACTGAGTCTAGTTTTGTCTCTGTTACTAGCGTTAAGCTACTCCACGCCCCCTGCGCGTCATAGCGACGCATCAGCCGCTGACGCAGGGTCGGAGTCAGCAGCCAGCCAACTTCTAGCAAAAATGACCGCCCTCGGGGAATCACAGTAGGCGTGTTGCACGACGCCCCATCGGGCAATAGCAGCACCTGTATGGGCACTATACCCTGGTCAAACAGCAGCCTTCTAGGCGCGATCGCCGCTGTAGATGTGAGTTCAAAATTAGGAGCTGTAAGCCGTTGGTGGAGGCGATCGCCCTGCTGCCAAAGGGTCAAACGATTGGGTTCCACCTCCGGCGCTCGCCCGTCAGGGTACTGGGTAATGGCGTGCCCTTGCCAAGTGCCTAACAGGCTGTCTAGGGTCAGCGGCGGACGGTCTGACGTGGTAGATTGAGCCAACCGTTCACGAATTAGCGTTAACCCCGATAGCTGACTTTTTCCATCGCTAGGGCAAAACAATTGAACCAAGCGGAGACGGCGATCGCCACAAATAAAGCCAAACTCTGTGCCAAATTCTGCCACAGGGCTGAACTGCAGCGAACCCTGGCTAAACGCTCCATCCTCAAATAGCAAAATGCTGCGGTTGAGCGTGCTGTATTCCAACACTCGCCGCTGGATCAGCTCTTTCGTTGTAGCCGAAAAATATTCCAGCGTTTGCCGCACGGTTTGGTGATTGTCGATCCCCTCTAGGGTCACCACCGTGGGCATATCCTCCACTATTTCTCCATCCCCCGAAAGGCGGGTAAACGACCCTTGCCAAACCCCCAAATTTTGCAGCAGGCGATCCCATTGAGATGAATTGACAAAATCTGTCATTTTACCTAATCTTTACAGAGATTCATCAAAGATTATTAGAGATATGTATAACTGAAAACTTTTTTTGTTGCAAAGCCTAGTTTTATTCTATGCTGGGAAATCCTGGGATGTATTCTCCGTATCTTTACTTAAATCTCTTTTTAGTAAATTCCTGTCAGGCTTTTCTCTGACGAAATGGGCTTACTAGGTAGGCAGTTTGCGTCTGCCTTGATCCATACATTCCTGGGATCTGCGGTTTTGATATCGCACCTGTGTTCCATACAGCATCACATATGACTTTTCTTGGACTTGCTTGGGTCGTCTCTTACATGGGTAGTTTTTACGCTCCTCAAACCTTTTTGAATTCAATTCAACATCTGTTTGCGAATCCAACGTCTGCTGTCCCGGCTCAACCGTCCACGGAAGTGGCGATCGCTACCTCATCTGCATCTACGTCTGCTTGGTTGAACCAGGAGTCGGGTTCCCTGACATCAGGGTCTCTCATGCGGTGGTTACCACGACCCGAGCGCACCCGTTTGGTTCAGATCGCGGCAGCTCCGTTGGCAATTACCGTGGTGCAGACTCCGCAAGCCTCTCAAGTCAATGCGGCTAAACCCCCCAAGGCGACGACTCAGGCCGGGAACGCGAAACGGTCACTGCTTAAAATCTTTAAACAATGCCTCCCATCAAGCCCAGCCATGGCTAAAGCCCGTCCACACTCCGGTGGCTTCCAAGTTCGCATTAAAGGGCAAGCGGTGGCCGAACTGCCAACTCAGGCTAGAGCCGCTAAACTGGCTCGCCGCCTCCGCGAAGTGCTAGAAGCTCCCGGATTTGATCCATTGACACTGCAACTCACCCGCGTCAAGGGGGTATCTGCTGGCAAGGCAGGGCAGCGATCGCTGCTGTTTACCATCGATTCAGCCTTAGAAGCAGCACTTGGCCGCACTGGCGATCTAGTGGCCATCGACTGGATCAATAATTTGCGAGTCGTGTTGGGGGTGGCTCCTCTCGCGTTGGTACAAGCCCAAACCCAGCTAGATGCGCTCTCTACTACAGGTCGCACCCTGTCTGGCACCGCATCTTGGTATGGCCCTTACTTTCACAACCGCCTTACCGCCGCAGGTGAACGGTTTGACCAATATGACCTAACCGCCGCGCATCCCTCATTACCGTTTGATACCTATTTGAAGGTGACGAATCAAAAGAGTGGAAGTTCCGTGATTGTGCGGATTAACGATCGCGGCCCCTATGTGGGTACGCGATCGCTCGATCTGTCGCGTCAAGCGGCGCGCTGCATTGGCAGCGAAACAGCTGGCGTGGTGCCCTATTCAGCGGTGATTATGCGCCCCGACGAAGCTGAAGCGCTAGCGCTTCAGCCCTCTTTTGAGACAGTAAAGCCAACGTCTTCGCCTGCCCCATCCCCTCAGACGCTAGCTAGAGTCGAGCCTAGGCGAAACTAAACGCGGACAACTAAAAGTCAAACCCCAGATTCCCGAACCAGAGATTTTAGCAATCAACGCCGGAGAGTGCTAAATTCTGAGAGGAGAACTAAAATCAATGAAGTATGCCTAAGATTATTGTGTTCCAAGAAGAATCCCGTCAGGCACTAGAGCGGGGGGTCAATGCGATCGCTGATGCCGTACGGATCACGCTTGGGCCGAAAGGGCGCAATGTGGTACTTGAGAAGCAGTATGGCGCACCGCAAATTGTCAATGATGGCGATACCATTGCCAAAGAAATTGAGCTAGAAGATCCGCTGGAAAATACTGGCGCACAGCTGATTCGCGAAGTAGCGTCCAAAACTAAAGATTTAGCCGGGGATGGCACCACTACCGCTACGGTATTGGCGCAGGCCATGATTCATGAAGGGTTGAAAAACGTTGCGGCTGGAACCAATCCAGTTAGTCTGCGCCGGGGGATTGAAAAGACCGTCGCCAGATTAGTAGAAGATATCAAAGCCGTGGCGCAGCCTGTAGTCGGGAGCGCGATCGCCCAAGTAGCAACCGTTTCTGCTGGCAGCGACGAAACCGTAGGCAACATGATTGCCGAAGCGGTAGACAAAGTAGGACGCGATGGCGTTATTACCGTCGAAGAATCGAAGTCGCTGACCACCGAGCTAGAGTTCGTGGAAGGGATGCAGTTCGACCGGGGCTACATTTCGCCCTATTTTGTCACCGATGCCGATCGGATGATTTGCGAATTTGAAAATGTTGCTATCTTGATCGTCGACCGAAAGATTAGCACCATTTCTGACCTGGTGCCAATTCTAGAGAAAATCGCCCGTGCTAGTCAGCCGCTGCTGATCATTGCCGAAGATGTGGAAGGGGAAGCCCTAGCCGCCCTAGTGGTCAACCGTCTACGCGGTGTGCTGAATGCAGTGGCCATCAAGGCTCCTAGTTTTGGCGATCGCCGCAAAGCCATCTTGCAAGACATTGCCGTGTTGACCGGTGGGCAAATGATTTCCGAAGAAATTGGCCTCAGCCTTGACACTGCCACACTCGACATGCTGGGTGTAGCTCGCAAGGTCACCATCACCAAAGACAACACCATCTTGGTCGCTGAAGCGCCAGACAAGGTCGCTCTAGAAAAGCGGATTGCCCAAATTCGTAAAGAGCTAGAAGCCACCGACTCTGACTACGACACCGAAAAGCTGCAAGAGCGCATTGCCAAGCTGACGGGCGGTGTGGCCGTGATTAAAGTGGGTGCGGCTACCGAAACCGAACTCAAAGACAAAAAACTGCGGATTGAAGACGCCCTCAACGCCACCAAAGCGGCAGTGGCAGAAGGCATCGTCCCGGGTGGTGGCACCACATTGCTTCACCTCGCTCACAAGCTGCAAGACTTCAAAGCCAGTCTTCCGGCTGAAGAGCAAATTGGAGCCAGCATTGTGATTAAGGCGCTAGATGCCCCCCTTCGACAAATCGCTGACAATGCGGGCGTAGAGGGTTCAGTGGTGGTCGAAAATGTGCGAGAGCTAGACTTCAACGTCGGCTACAATGCGCTCACCGACCAGTACGAAGACTTGATTGCAGCAGGTATCATTGACCCTGCTAAGGTGGTGCGCTCGGCGCTGCAAGACGCTGCGTCCATTGCAGCCATGGTGATCACGACCGAGGTTCTAGTCGTCGAAAAACCCGAGAAGAAATCTGCAGGAGCTGCTCCAGACATGGGCGGTATGGGCGGTATGGGCGGCATGGGCGGCATGGGCGGCATGGGCGGCATGGGCGGCATGGGCGGCATGGGCATGATGTAATCAGCTCTGTTTAACTCACAGCTGCCCAATAGAGCGACATAGCAAAATGGCGGGACGCTAAGCGTCCCGCCATTTTGCTATGTCGGTAATGCTGCGTTATGGAAGTACCTCTGCACTATGCAAGACACTCTGCACTATGCAGGAAACTCTGCCGCAAAATCTACACACTTCGCATACTCATAAGGCCCCATCAAGGCACCCCAAAGAGACTGTCCAGTCTCCGGATCAACCCCTCGGTCATAGCTATGAAAGCGGTTGCTGGTCACCTCAAACCCCAATACCACCTGTCGAGTTTTGCCGTCATATTGAAAATAGCAGCGATCGCCGGGTTCCGGCTGCGCCACAAATGAGTTGCCCTGCGAGGTCAAGGTTAGGGCACATCCTGGCAGCCAGTCCAGATCATCCCAACGTAAGAGCTGCAATCGCTCAGAATTAGCCCCTGCCCCACAAAATTGCTCGGGATGCTTCAGCGCCAAATACTGCACCTGAATGCGCTCAGAGCCTAATTCCTGAAGAATCAAAACGCGCTGTCGATAAGGCTTGTCTAAAAATAACGCATTGGCCTGTTCGGCAAATAGAGCCAAATGACCCTGAAGACGGTGCGGTAGCGGTCGGTGCCACAGCCGCAGATGGACGAACCAAGCGGGTTGAGCCATAGACTGAGCACGATTCTCAAACACTCCAGCTAGCCACTGCGCCACGGTTGGCAAAATTAGGTTAGAGGACATGGACATCCCAATGTTCTACGCGGCCATTTACCTCAGACTACCTTAGGTTTGCAGAAAATTTACGGATGCCAGAGGCGATCGCACCTTGCTAAAGCCCCACACTGTCAGCATTTGCCTCATGGTAATTCACACCAACTATTTATAGAATTTAGTCCAATCTTGATAAACCGTTCAAAGAACTTCGTCTTGGGATCGTCATACTGAATGTGGTGCTCCTTACTTTATGCGTCACGCTCTCTCAGTGAAGTGAGGGCTAGGTGAAGTGAGGGAACCCGTTGATTCCTGAGAACGTCTGTTCGTCCAATCTCTGGGAAACCTTTTGTATGCTGGGAAGAACCATCGGGGGTCGATACCAAATTGTCCGACACCTAGGTGGAGGTGGCTTTAGCCAGACCTATCTGGCTGAAGATCAACACCTCCCCGGAAAGCCTCCCTGTGTCGTGAAACTGCTAAAACCCAAGATCACCGAACCCGCGTCTTATCAGTCAGCACGGCGCTTGTTTGACCGCGAAGCAGAAGTGCTGTATAGCTTGGGTAGCCATGAGCAGATTCCTCGCCTGTTTGCTCATTTTGAAGAACATCAAGAATTTTATCTGGTGCAGGAGCTAATTGAAGGGCAACTGCTCAGTCGGGAACTGAGAGCTAGCAAATCGCAGAGTGAGCCTCAGGTAATTGCCCTGATGCAAGATATCCTCACAACGCTAGAGTTTGTCCATCAGCAGCAGGTGATTCACCGCGACATCAAACCGTCTAATCTGATTCGACGGGAAGTCGATCAGCGAATTGTCTTGATCGACTTTGGGGCGGTCAAGCAGATCAATGTGCCAACCCCGCTAGACACCGATGGTCAGCAAACTAGTATT
Source organism: Thermoleptolyngbya sp. (assembly GCA_043752545.1). GTDB lineage: Bacteria > Cyanobacteriota > Cyanobacteriia > Elainellales > Elainellaceae > CASBQJ01. The sequence continues at coordinate 287 of JAYUYI010000856.1, read as the reverse complement.
ACGATCGCCATTGGTTCGGCAGGCTATATGCCTAACGAACAAATTGCCGGAAAGCCGCGTTTTAGCAGCGATGTCTACGCGGTCGGCATGGTAGGGCTACAGGCCATTACGGGAGTTTACCCGTCCCAGCTGGCAGAAGATCCGCGCACGGGTGAAATTATCTGGCGAGATCCGGTTGATGTTAGCCCTGAGTTGGCAGACATTATTGACCGCATGGTGCGCTATGACTTCCGCCAACGGTACCAAACCGCATCAGATGCGCTAGAGGCGCTAAATGTCTTGGCTCC
>JAYUYI010000855.1:0-2303 GCA_043752545.1 Thermoleptolyngbya sp. | reverse complement strand
CATCTTCCCAGCATTGGGCGTAGCGAATTTTGGAAAAGTCGGCAGTGATATCAGTGGACATGGCTCACGCTCCATTAGGCTCACACTCCATTAAACGCCGGGATTTCAGGCTCGATTAACCGCACCGTGCCCGTGCTGCCATCCATCTCGACCCAATCGCCATCCTGCAACTGAGCGGTAATGCCGGAAATCGCCACGATCGCCGGAATCCGCATTTCCCGCGCCACGATCGCCGCATGGGATAGCAAACTGCCGCGCTCTACTAGCAGCCCCGCCGCTGCCGGAAATAGCAAAATCCAGCCGGGGTCGGTACGTTCGGCGACGAGAATGGTTCCCGGTTGCAAGACAGCCGTTTTGGGATTGCGAATTACCTGCACGGGGGCGCGCACAATGCCGGGGCAGCAGCCCAGACCCGTGAAGGAAGGATGTTCGGCTTTGCCGTTCGCGAAGCGGAGGGGCGAGGGGGAAGCAGGAAGGGGGGAGGGGGGAGCAGGAAGAGCGTGGGTGTCCAAAGTGGCGAGGGGGGTGATGCCGTGGGTTTGGAGGCGATCGCCCGGTGCAGGCAGGTGGTGGTAGTGCTCAAATTCGGTTTGGCGCAGGCTGGCGAGTCCTTTGAGGTTGGTGCTGGTGGCGGTGCCGTCTACGGTGCCGAGGATTTCGGGCAGGTCTAGGTAAAAAATATCGCGGGGATTGGTGAGTAAATCTTGGGCATAGAAACGACGACCTAGTTCTACCATAATCCGCCGGACGCGCCCAAAAACACGAGTCCGCTCAAATCGCAAATTTTCGCGATCGCGTACTCGTGCCCTGGCATTGCGCAACACCCAGTTAAACATGATACGTTTGACGGGATGCGCTTTGAGCGCGGTTTTGACGTTCGCTTCGGCTAGTGAACGCATATTCTGTGTTTCGTCCGCTACTTGCTTTTTTCCTAGCATTTGAAAAACACTTAGACTAGAGGCCACACTGCCGACCGAGCGCAGCAGCATCAACGGCTCATCGTCTAGCGTGGCGCTCTCTAGCTTCAGCTCTTCAAGGCAGCGATCGCCAAATTTTGCCAAATATGAATTGTACTGAGATTGGAAGTCGGGTTCTGAACCCAAACGCAACTTAATTTGGAGCAGCGTTCCCGTCCGGAGGAGTTCCACAAAAGCTGGCTCGTGAATCGCCTTGGCCATCTGCCGCACACGTAAGGCAGGTTCGGCGCTAATCATGCCGCCTTCGCCGCTAATCAGGTCATTTTGCAGCGTGCCAGCGCGATCGCCGCACCAGCCAGCCGTCAGTTTTCGCAGCACGCCATAGAAAATCATGGCGAAAAAGTCGTTGACCAATGGCGCATCCCAGCGGGTGAGGAGCTGCTGCTCTAGGTCGTGGTAGTGGGCGACTAGTTCGTCGGGACGCATGGCGGCTAGCTCTGCAACGGGTAGCTGCAGGGCGCGATCGAGCCGCTGGTAGAACCGCCGGATTTGGTGGGGCAGGGTGATGTAATTTCGCACTAGTCCGAGGAGCGATCGCCCCAGCCGCAGACTATCGCGGACTTTGTCGCCCGTGGTGGCCTGGTTCAAGGTGGCCAGCACATCGGCAGGCAGCTCCTCGCGCACGCCCATCATCTGCTCCATAAACTGGCGGTTGACGGTGAATCCCGGCAGCAGCGCCAGCACCCGATACCAGTTCAGCAGGTTGTAGTAAATCCGGCCTCGCACCAAGCCCAACATGCGGCGAAAGGTGGTGTCGTGCTGGGCGATCGCCACTTCCGCAACGCCCATCATCCGGCAAAACTGGCGGTAGACCTGCTCGTAGACATGGCGGGCAAAGGAGAAGGTGAGCGGGGTGGTAATACCACCGTAGCTTTCGGCAATGTTGCTGTTGTCCCAAATATTCAGCACGCCATCGGGGTCGGGGGTGTAGCGCAGCGTCGTAATCGGGCGCGATTGCAGCAGGTACAGTGTGCCGTGGGCGATCGCCCATTCAATGTCTTGCGGTCGGCCCACGTGATGCTCGGCGCGGCGGGCTAGTTGGGCAATCGCAATCACCTGCTCATCGTTCAGCAGAGGGCGATCCGGGGTCACAAGCTGGCGATCGCCAATCTCTCCAGAGCGGCTCACCGTCCAGGTATCGGCATCGCTATCCCCCGCCACCAGACTCGTCCCCAACCCCGCCACCGCCGATATCACCGCCACCCCCCGCTGCCCGGTCACCGGATTGGCACTGAACGCCACCCCCGCCACATCGGCATCTACCATCCGCTGAATTAGTACGGCGGGCGGTTGGGGCAAGCCCGCTAGCTGGTGCTCTTGGCGGTA
>JAYUYI010000854.1:0-5927 GCA_043752545.1 Thermoleptolyngbya sp. | reverse complement strand
GTTTAGGGAAAGCCCGGTGAGAATCCGGCACTGTGCCGCAACTGTAATTAAGAGTGCGCCTGCATGAAGCGGCCTCTTATCAGTCAGGATGCCTGCCTTGTGATGTCCTACTTATCTCGCCTGCGATGCACGGGCGCTTTTACAATGCAAAGTCTGGAACTGCTGCGTCCATCTAAGCCGGTGGACAGCGTGGCTACGGTATTGTCGTCTGTTTTTTTGACGCCCACGATCAAGTCGATCCGCTTGTGGCTCGATCAGCCAGAGTTTGGTTTCCTGCCGGGGCAGTCGGTATGGCCGCGATTTGAGCGCGAGGGGCGACGGTTCAGCAAAATTTACTCGATCGCCTCGTCTCCTGCGTGGTGCCCGGAAGTGGAGCTGTGTGTCTCGCGGGTAGGCTGGAGTTCTGCCTATTTGCAAGACTTGGCCGTGGGAGCCGAAATTGCCGTCCGTGGTCCCTACGGGCTAATGACGCTGGCCGATTTGCCGACACGCCCTCGGCTCTACATTGCCGAAGGGTCAGGGATTGCGCCGCTCAAAAGCCAAATTGACTGGCTGCGCGAGCGCGAGTATGCCTACCCGGTCTGGCTGGTGCAGTCTAACCCTGAAACGCCCGACCAGTTGCCCTATCGAGACTATTGGCGATCGCTGCAACAAACCTGGTCTAACTTCCATTACCTGGAAGCCATAGAGCAATCTCCCGAAACGGTCTTAGCGCGACACCTCCCGCATCTTGCGCCGTTTACGCTGCCGCGCTTTGAGGTGGATATTTGTGCGGTGGGCGATCGCAGTGCCCAAATTCAAGCGGTTGTGCTGGGGCTAGGTGCCCAAATTCAGCAGGTGCGCTCAGAAAAGTTCTACGCCTTCTAGGCCGTGAGAGAATGGGAAGACCCTTTAGCGCCGTGACCTGCGGTCATAGATAGCCTCGCCATGCCCACAGAACAGCCAGTTTCAACGCCCAAGCCCACCGCGCCCCCTGCCCAACCGCCTACTTTCTGGCAATCTCAGCGGGAAAATTTACAGATTTTGGGCATTGCGCTGGTGCTGGCGCTGCTGGTGCGGCTGCTGATTGCCGAGCCGCGCTATATCCCGTCTGACTCGATGGTGCCAACTCTAGAGATTGGCGATCGCCTCGTGATCGAAAAAATTTCCTATCGATCGCGGCAGCCGCTGCGGGGCGACATTGTGGTGTTTGACCCGCCGCCGCTGCTGCAAGAATTGGGGTTTACCAGCGACCAGGCATTTATTAAGCGGGTGGTGGGCGAACCGGGGCAAACGGTGCAGGTGCACAGCGGCCAGGTATTGATCGACGGCACGCCCTTGCAAGAACCCTACATTGCCCAACCCCCCGCCTACGAAATGCCGACCGTGGTGGTACCCGACGGTCAATTCTTTGTCATGGGAGACAATCGTAATAACAGCAACGACTCCCATGTTTGGGGATTTTTGCCAAAGGAAAATATCATTGGCCGAGCCGTGTTCCGGTTCTATCCGCTGCGCCGAGCCGGGGCGATCGCGTTCACTCTTGACAGCAAGAGTCCAGCCGAAGTCCAAACGGTGCAGCCAACCTCTAAGAAAATTTTAAATAATGCATTAGCTCTGCCGTAAGCGCAGGCGGCAATGCTAGCCGTTGCTGCAAGTCCGCCAGGTTGCGGTAAGAGCCGTAGCGCTGACGATGTTGGGCGATCGCCCTGGCCAAAAACAAATCTATTGCCGGCACCCGAGTCAGAGCCTCTACCGAAGCCTGGTTGACATTGAGCGTGGGGATCGTGGTGGGGCTAGCCGGGTCATAATAGCAAAACCGCAGCACAGGTTCTAGTGGTTTGAGCCGCTGCACGGGTAACCCGAGGGCGGCGGCTACATCGTCTAAGCAGTGAAACTGCACCCCCGATTGGGTCAATCCGACCAGCGATCGCGCCTGATGAATCGACAGTCCCGGTAGCCGCAGCCAATCATCCACCCCGGCCAGATTGGCGTCAATGCTAATGCCCAACGTGGCCGCTAGCTGAATTTCAGCCATCGACTGGAAGCGATAGTACGGATCATTCAGCAGTTTCGTCCGCATCGGCGCGTTGGGTTTTGCCCGTGCGGGTAGCCAATCTCCCAACCCCATGCCAACCATCCCCTTCTGATTGCAGCCGCGTTAGCCAATTTGGTCGAGTAAGTGCCGGCGCTTTTGTTCAAACTCGTACTCAGACAATAGCCCATCTTGCCGCAGGCTTTCTAGCTGCCGCAGCGCAGCGGCGATCGCCCCCACCTGTGCCGGGTCGCTGCCGGGCTTAGGGGTAGCCGCTTCTGCAGGAGACGACGCCAGATTCAGGTTAAAGCTGCGATTGAATCCATCTTGCCCCTGCAAGACATACCACAGACCTTCAAACGCGCTGGCAATCTGTGGAATGAATGTCCCACACAACAGTAAATACAGCACGCCCCACTTGGGCTGACCCAGATAAAACTTATGCAAACCTGGGACTACCACACCAGCTAGGGCTAAGGCGATCGCCGTTTCCCGGTTTTTGGCCTGATTTTTGGATTGACTGATCATACGAGATCACAACTGAGGAACTGTAGCGGGGGCATTCAAACACATACCCTCCATCATAGATAAGAATGTTAGCGGCTGGGCAGCGATCGCAGCTCTCAGCCACCCATAGCTAGATTGAGCGACTGCCAGATTGAGCTGCTGCCAGGTTGATCTACTGCCAAATTGAGCTACTGATTACACTCTCAGCCTGAACTCGGGCATCTCGATCTAAACCCTCGTTGCCCGATCTAATCCCAATCCTCGCGCGCTGCCCCCCACGTAGAAGAGTTGGCACTACTACTCACAATCCGTAGCAAAACATACTTTAATAGATCGTTTTTTACGGATTAGCAATTTGCTGAACCGTTTTACTAGTAAGGATTGTGATCTACTGAGGCTATGGCGGCTCTCTTGTTGATACATTGGATAGAGGGAGTGCTTTATGATCTCTTCGCGTGGGTTTTATTGTATTTATACAAACTCACCCGCTTTGATTGACTACCAGGGCAGCGATCGCCCGCACAATTATAGGATGCTGATTCGTCTCATGTTGCTCACTACTTAACATGGCTCGATTTTGCATCTGGAACGATTGCTGCTTTATTCGTTGAACGTCGAAATTTTCTGGTTACCTGTACTGCTTTGCCTAAGGCAGATTTATCAACGCATTTGTCGATTCAGTCCGTACATTTTTACGATTTACCTGTCCAAGTCCGCAGATTATGTTTTCTGCTATGGGGATAGAAATTGGCTGATTGAGTTAACAGCTTTTCCAAAGAAAATTTCTCCAGCGTCAATTCCATGCCTTGGCCTCATGCCTCAGTAAATGCCTCAGGATGAAGCTTGTTTTTAACTAAAAATGTCAGCCGCTAGCCTAAATAAAGACAAACGTCAACCTCAAAATCACTTGAAAGAGCTGCTATCCTTTACCTAAAGTGGATAGCGATCGCATTCCTACACAACGTTGGAAATTAGTCTAGACTTCCTTACCCAAGACGCTCATCGATGTCACAGATTTCCTTCTCCCCTGACTGGCTGCGGCAATTTTCAGATCCCTACGCTGTGCTGGGTTTGTCTGTGACAGCGGACGATCGGCGAGTGTTGAAGCGCTATCGCACGATTGCAAAACTGCTTCATCCCGATAGTTATATCAATGCCGATCGGGAAACGGGCAATGCGGCGACTCAAATGTTTGCGCGATTGGTGAGTCCTACCTACCAAAAGTTGAAGCAAGATAAAGGCAGAGCTGAAAATTTGGCTCTGCTGCGGTTTCGGGTGCGGCGGATGAATCGGGAAGATCCGTTTGTGCCGACTAGTGACGTGGCGCGGCGCTTGTTAGAAACCGCCCTAACCGAGGTCGATGTATTCTACGAACAGGCCGTCTCAAAATTAGCCGAAACGCAATACATCCCTCTCATTCAGTTTGAAACGGTAACGCAGCAGCTGGGCGAACTGAACTTAGCCTACCTGCAGATGAAGATGGGCGGGCCCATGATCCGCGAAAAACGGGCTGGGATTATGGCGGCTCCAACACCGCCGCCGATGCAATATACGGCCACTTTTTCGGATTCTGACAAGTCCACTGTAGATTACGCGCAGCGCCATTATCATCGGGCACAGGAGTACGCCGTCAAGGCAAATTGGACGATGGTCGTGCGAGAGCTGCAGGATGCGATGAAGATCGATCCCCACAAAAGTGAGTATCACTCCCTGCTGGCCAAGGCATATCTAATGCAAGATCTGCCGATTATGGCTAAGGTTCACTTCCGCCAAGCGCTCAAGCTCAATGCTGAAGATCCGCTGGCGCTGATGTATGCCAAGAAATTCAACATCGTTCCCAACTCTGGCAATGCGGCTAATGGTGCCAATGCCCCGACTCCGGGTGCCAAGAAAACCCAGCCCCCAGCAAGCAGGGGATTATTTGGACTGTTTGCTAAAAAGCGTTAGGGGCGCTTTTTGCTTGCTGAATCTGGGGGGATGGTTGGATAGCGCAGCGGCAACAAAATGCCTGCACCATGCCTGCACAATTGACTGCTGCGATCGCCTGCTGACTACTGACCGTACCAGTCTTTTTTCCACTGGATCATCTGATCGATTTCGGCCTGCTGAGAACTCAAAATGGCAGTCGCTAGCTGCTGAATTTCGGGGCGATCGCTGTTCTCCAACGCCTCCTGCGCCATGATCAACGCGCCCTGATGATGCGGCACCATGGCATTGATAAAGCGTAGATCAAACTGCTCATCCGCCGCTCCCAAATCGCCGCTCATCATCATGCTGTCGCGCCTATCAGCCGACATCGGCATCATGTGCCCCATCTCGGTGCTATACATCATCGGCGTGTCGTCCGCCTGCGGATACCAGGCCGTTCGCCAGCTTTTCATTTGCGAAATTTCTGTGGTTTGAGCCGCAATGATCGCCTGCGCCAGCTGCCGAATTTCAGGGCGCTTCGACTTCTCCAGCGCCTCCTCTGCCATGACTACTGCACCCTCATGGTGAGGAGTCATGCCATCAATAAAGCGCAGGTCAAAAAATTCATCTTTAGGTCCCAGGCTCATGTCCATTGCACCGTGATTCATTCCAGGCATTGCACCTTGAGCCGCATCGGAGGCGGGAGATGCAGCCGTAGATGGGGCAGAGGTAGAGGTGGGAGCACTCGTGCTACAGCCTGCCATGCTGAGGGAAAGTAGCGTGAATCCCCCTAGGGTCAGTCCAGTCAGATGTTTCTTGAGTTGCATGATGTCTGCTCGCCAAAAGGTTCTATATTTATCATGGAGTCTCCAGTCGAGAGGAGAGTCAAGGGGTCGAATGGTTAATTCCACCTGTTCCATCGGCTCATTCAATAGTCATAACAAAGCAGTCAATAATCATCAATGAGCCGTCCACATCAATCATCCGTCCGCATCAATGATCTAACTGAAGTATTCTAATAGAGATTGTTCAAGGACGTAATTTGGCTAAGGCAGAAGGAACCAGACTGGGTTTGGCAATCGTAAAGCGAATTGTAGAAACGCATAATGGTGAATTGCTGATTGAATCGTCTGCACTGAGGGGAACGACTTTTAGTGTGAAGCTACTGCTAGTGGGAAACTACCGCTAAAAAGAGACTAAAAGATCACACTTTAAGACGCAAACATCCTACTGCTGCGCAGAAGCAAGCTACATCCTACGCTTCGCGTAGTTTGCTTCTCGGAACGAGTACGGCAAATCCGTTGGCCTTGCCTGCGCCTGCCGCATACATCCCTCATCCTTCATCCTTCATCCTTCTTCTTAGGATAAATTCAGCGATCGCCAAATCGATTGGCGTGGTGACTTTGAGGTTGGTTTCTTCGCCATCAACGATGTGGACAGGCAGCTGACAGTGCTCAAATAGTGCGGCATCATCGGTCACTTCCCAGCCGTGACGCAT
>JAYUYI010000853.1:0-2319 GCA_043752545.1 Thermoleptolyngbya sp. | reverse complement strand
CGAGAATACAAATCTCGAGAATGCAAAAAAAAAACTAGATCTCGCCACGTCCGTGGATTCGGATTCTACCTCAAGCCGCGCCAGTGACGACACCGTTGATTCCGTCTGGCTAGACGTCGGCAGCGATGCATTTTATGGCGATGAGTTTGACTATGAGCCTGATTTAGATCTAGATGATATGGGGTTGGGGCTAGAGCTGGCGATCGCCGACTTGGTGAACGATTTGCAGACGACTCGGTTAGAGCCAGAACCAGAACTCATCTCAGAACCAGAACTAGACCAAGCACTAACCCGAGAGCCAAGCATTGCCCAAGACGTATTGCGCTACCTACTAACGTCGGATGCAGGGGGTACAGATTTAGCCGATTCAAGTTTAGAGGGTGCGCCTTTATGGCTGGATGCAGAACCCTCAGACCTAGAGTTGACTAGTCCAGCGCTTTCGGCTGCCGCGATCGCCGCTACCTCCCCCCCAGACAGCGCCTTACTGGACAACGATTTGGATGCTGACTTGTCGGATGCGGATTTGCTAGATGCCGACTTAGACGGAATCGACCTAGACGGGGAGCTGCTCCTAGATTTGCCAGACGGGATGCCAGCGGGGATGCCAGCGGGGATGCGATCGCCCGTAGGACTAGCAGACCAGCTCGCAGGCGGGATTGGCGCTCCTGCGGGGATTGCCCAGTCGGGCAATCCACAGCCCTGGTATCTGGGCTTAGACGTGGGTACCACAGGCATTTCAGCCGTATTGCTAAATCGAACTACCTGTGAACTGCATCCAGTTTATTGGCTAGAAATCAAATTCCCGGCTGCTACTGCCGATGGCGTACAGGCCCCCATGGGCACCCCTGAAAAAACATTCCGCCTCCCCGCCGCTGGGTATCTGCCTGTATCGACTGAAACCAGCTCGGCTCAGCCGAGTGCAGCGACAGCCAGCTTTGGCGATCGCCCACCTAGCCCAATCCCTCAAGTGCTAGGCGGTTTAACCCCAATCCGCATTGCTCCGCTAGCCGCCGATGCGGCGTTTCATTTGCGGCAAGCCACCTATCCATCTCGGCTGCTATTGCGAGACTTCAAGCCCTATCTCAGACTCGGAGTTCCCTACTATTCTCCGCTGCGATCGCGGTGGGAACCCGTGATTCAATGGTCAGATCTCTATGCTGTCCCGCTCAGTGTCTTGCATCAAGCCTTGCGGGCGCTGTTAGCCACCCTAACCAGCCCGCTGCCCAACGACCCAGCCGCTCAGACTTCTGTCCTCACCTGTGGGGCTGTGGGGCTAGACGATGGCGAATTTCAACGGGCGATGCAGCAGTTGGCTGGTGTCATCGTCAGCTACCCGGCCAATTGGTCTGATACCTATAGCTTTAACCTGCGTGAGGCAATTTTAGCCTCTCGACTAGTAGCACGCCCTGAGCAAATTTTCTTTGTGGCAGAAACGGTTGCGACGCTGCTGTCGGGGATACGGAGCGCCGATGATCAGCCGATCACCTTGCCCTATAGCTTGTCGCAACGGCTCGATCTGCACAACCATGACTGGCAGGGTGGGACACTTGTCATCAACGCGGGGGCAACGCTGACCGAATTGGCGTTGGTTAATTTACCCAGTCAGCTGCAAAATCTGTCCCACGGAGACTTTACACATCGCACCGTCAACTACGGCGGTAATGCGCTAGATCAAGATATCATTTGCCAGTTGATTTATCCGGCGTGGGTGCGACAACTGCATCAATCGGCGGGAGGGGCGGCGGTCGGGGCGGCGGCTGATGCTAACGATGCCTCTTATCCGTTTCAGTCGGGTATGCAGATGCAAGCAGGAGCCTTTACGGATGGCTGGAATTGGCAAGCGGCAGATGTGGCTCCAGACCCATGGCTGAGTTTGGGCTGGGATACCCTGACGCTGCCAACCGTGGGCGAGCCAGATTTATCCAACCGCTATCGGTTACAGCAATGCTTACAACGTTCGCCCCTGGGGTTGAGCTTAATTGAAGCAGCCCGCCAGTTGAAGCTATCGTTGCAGCATCAAGACCGTGCCAGTATGACGTTGGGCGCACACACCTTGATGATTACTCGGCAAGATTTGGGCAGCCGCGTGTTGTTGCTATACATTCAACGCTTAAATCGCGAGTTGAATGCATTGCTGAATCAAACTGCCATTCCCGTGCTGGCGGTCAACCAGGTAATTTGTTCGGGTGGCACGGCGTCTCTAGCGGCGATCGCCCGCTGGCTACGGCAGAAGTTTCCCAATGCCACCATCACCCAAGATACCTACACGACCGCGCCTCAAGACAACGCGCTGCTGGCATGTAGCCGAGTCGCCTATGG
>JAYUYI010000852.1:0-2324 GCA_043752545.1 Thermoleptolyngbya sp. | reverse complement strand
TGGGTTGTACAATATATCGGTTGTGTTCTGCGGCACCTCCTTGATAGAACGGTATACCCTGCCCGAAATGGGCGATTTGTGGACAGAAACGTACAAGTTAAAAACCTGGTTGCAGGTCGAAATTGCGGTCTGCGAAGCGCAGGCGGAGTTGGGTTACATTCCCGCTGAGGCCGTGGAGACAATCAAGGCAAAGGCTAACTTTGACCCCAAGCGGGTGCTAGAAATTGAGGCGGAAGTGCGCCACGATATGATCGCATTTCTCACGAACGTGAATGAGTACGTGGGCGATGCGGGGCGCTACATCCACCTTGGGATGACCAGTTCTGATGTGCTAGACACAGCGCTGGCACTACAGTTGGTGGCTAGCCTAGATGTGATTCAATCTCATGTAGACAAGTTGATTCAGGCAATCCGGTTTCAGGCGCAGCAGCATCGCGATACCGTCATGATTGGGCGATCGCACGGCATTCATGCTGAGCCAATTACCTTTGGGTTTAAGCTAGCAGGCTGGCTAGCTGAGGTGCTGCGACATCGCGATCGCCTCTGTCAACTGCACCGAGAAATTGCGGTCGGCAAAATCTCTGGAGCCGTCGGCACCTACGCCAACATTGATCCACGGATTGAAGCGATTACGTGCCAAAACCTAGGGCTAGAGCCAGATGCCGCCTCTACCCAAGTAATTTCACGCGATCGCCACGCCCAGTTCTTCAACACCCTGGCATTGTTGGCCGCTTCGATTGAGCGCTTTGCCGTCGAAATCCGCAACCTCCAGCGTACCGACGTGCTTGAAGTCGAAGAGTTTTTCTCCAAAGGGCAAAAAGGCTCTTCTGCCATGCCCCACAAGCGCAACCCCATTCGCTCCGAACGGCTAACGGGTCTGGCGCGGCTGATTCGCGGCTATGCCATGAGTGGCCTAGAAAACGTCGCCCTGTGGCACGAACGGGATATTTCCCATAGCGCCGTCGAACGGGTTGCCCTGCCCGATGCCTGTATTCTCACCCACTTCATGCTGGTCGAAATTACCGATCTGGTCAAAAATCTGCTGGTCTATCCCGAAAACATGCTCCGTAACATGAATGTTTACGGCGGTGTGGTGTTTAGCCAGCGGGTGATGCTAGCCCTCGTCGAAAAAGGGATGCAGCGAGAAGATGCCTATGCAATCGTTCAAGCGTGCGCCCACCAGGCATGGAACACCCCAGATGGCGACTTCCACAGTTTGATTGCCAGCAACCCAACGGTGGCCACACACCTCTCCCCCGATGATGTCGCCGCCTGCTTCGATCCGCGCTATCAACTGCGGCATTTAGATGTGATCTACCAGCGGTTGAACATTTAGACCATTTGTAGAAACTAAACCATCCGTAGAGACGCGATTAATCGCGTCTCTACAAATTAATTTGCACCTGCCGCCCCCTCAGCCAGTTGCAGGTACGGCAGGTAGACCCACCCACCCCCAAGCAGCTGTGCCCAGTTCCCCAAGGTCAGCCCACTCAGTTGGAGTGTCTGTCTGTTTGCCAAACTGTCAATGACGCCGTAACTAGCACCTGGTCCCGATCGCACCGTGAGGCGATCGCCGTTAGGGGTGACAACGATCGCCTGTTCAGCGGGTCTAGCTAGCGGCGGTTGACGGTCTGCTTCGGCTTCAGTGTCGGTCGGGGGAGACGGTTGAGCCAAGCCGGGTGTGGCCACGGTAACGGTGCCCACTGCTGTGACGAATAGGCCCAGGGTGAGGCAGGGACTCATTACAGCCCGGGCAAAAACTAGCCCACAAGACGGAAGGTTGAGCATGTGTTGAGGGATTGACGTGACTGAGCGTGAAACGGGGTGTGAATGGTGAGATTAACCAGACGAATTTAGAGTTTATACCCATTAATGATGCGGCTCGGCATCCATAGAGCAGATCAGCCGTTTCAGCCAACTCGGTAGGTGAAATCCTTAAAATTCAGCATGATGGCTCAGTAGATTTACGCATCATGCGTAAATCTAATTAGTAGTCAAATAATATAATGGATTAGCACGTAATACATATCTCTACCTATATCCTTCGAAAAATACTGATTGAATCATAGCAATTGATTCTGCTTTGTATCGGCAAGGCATGGATCTACAGTACAAAGCATGAGTTTTAAGGTGGTTGAACTAAACCAATGAGCGCTATCCGAAGTATGGCACTAAAACTCCGATCCCCCTCACCCCAACCCCTCTCCCAGGGCGGGAGAGGGGCATTGAGCCAAGATTCCACCTCTAGCTCCACTTCTCCCACAAGGGGAGAAGGGGTCGGGGGATGAGGGGGTAAAAGATTTGTCAGTCAGCCAGGGTATGGC
>JAYUYI010000851.1:0-2332 GCA_043752545.1 Thermoleptolyngbya sp. | reverse complement strand
TTGCCCGCCACTGGCACGAGCATCACACGCCAGAATGAGCAGCAGTCCCACTCAGTTATATAGTGAGTGGAGCGCTTTTTGTGCTGTACACCTAGTTGACTGACAAATCTTTCCCCCTCATCCCCTAGCCCCTTCTTCTCCCTTTGTGAAAGAAGGGGAGCTAGAACAGAGATTACGGCTTGAAGCCCCTCTCCCGCCCTGGGAGAGGGGTCGGGGTGAGGGCGGTTCAAGTAGTGTCTATATGGAATTATGGACTTTTTTCCAAGTTCTTTACTTTTATTTTCTACATTAAATTGGGAATTTAATGTGCTTTCGGGCACTAATGAACCCGTTGGTTAGGACATTTAGGACATTGATGCTACTTCGATTTACGATCACATCACGATTTATATATGCTTAACATTTCATTGGCGTTGTTAACGGCCTATGCGTCTTACGCCAAAGCCAATTTTATTCGCACCACTCAACAGATTTCGGCTACGCAAGAACGGTTTTTGTTCAGGTTGTTGCAAACTCATCAACAGACTGTGTTAGGGCGATCGCTAGGACTGAGCACCATCAAAACGATCGATCAGTTTCGCAGCCAGGTGCCTGTCTTGCCCTACAGCAGCTATGAACCCTACACCGACCGGATTGCCCAAGGTGAGAAAAACGTACTCACGGCTGACCCCGTGGTTTACATTAACCTCACCAGTGGCTCTACAGGGAAAAAGAAGCAAGTCCCAGTAACGCGGCGGTTTCAACGCACCATCCGACGGGCAGAACTGGCCAGTTTAGGATTTTCGTTAGAGGCATTGGGGCGGCAACATCGGCAGTTTGGCAAACTGCTAGTGACCAACTCTGCCACGCTTCAGGGGGTAACCAGCGGCGGCGTGGACTATGGTCCCGTCAGTGCAGGCAGCGTGCGGCGAGGCAAGCTGCTGTTTGAACAAGCCTTTGCCCTGCCGTTTAATGCATTGGAAATTGCCGATAGTCTAGCGCGGCACTATGTGTGTCTGTTGTTTGCCCTGCGCAATCCAGAGGTGCGGGGCATGGCTGGCAATTTCCCCATGCTGATTCTGCGAACTTGCGGGTACCTAGAGCAATATGCCGATGAGCTGATCTATGACCTGGCTAACGGAACTATTGCCGATTGGTTGCTGCTAGAGCCAGAGCTACGGGTGCGGCTAGAGCGACGCTGTTCACCCTTGCCTAGGCGCGCCATGCAGCTGCAAGAGATCTTGAAATCCGAAGGGCGCTTGACGCCAATTTTGGCATGGCCTGATCTGTGCTTGGTCTGTACGGCGCGGGGTGGCACGTCTGATTTTTACTTTGAACGGTTTCCCGATTATTTTGGTGATACGCCCGTGTTTGGCGGCGTCTATGGCACGGCAGAAGGCAACTTCAGCGTTTACAACGACTTCAATACCGATGGCGGCATTTTGGCGATCGAGAGTGGGTTCTACGAATTCATTCCCCGCGATCAATGGGAAGCAGAACATCCCAAAACGCTGCTGCCGACCGAGGTGACCGTGGGAGAGCTGTATCGTATTTTGGTGACCAGCTACAGCGGTTTCTATCGATATGACATTGGCGATGTGATTGAAGTGGTGGGCTTTTATCAACAGGCTCCAATGATTGTGTTCCGCTATCGGCGAGGTGGATTGCTGTCGTCTACAACCGAGAAAACGACCGAATTTCATGCCACTCAGGTGATGCGATCGCTTCAGCAAGAGTTTGATATTCACTTAGAAGACTTTTGCCTCACGCTATCGGAGCATGAATTCCCGTCACCCTATCTGGTGAATATTGAGTTAGCCGCTGGCCAAACATTAGCCAATCCGCAAGCATTTTTGCATCGATTTGATGATTGGATGTCTGAGGCGAATAATCCGTATGGGACAGCGAGACTGGGGCAGGTACCTTCCCCTCGCCTACGCATGTTGAAACCTGGCAGTTTTGCCAGAGTGCGGCAGCGCCAAGTGGAACGCGGCATGTCAGATTCGCAAATTAAGTTTCCCCATATTAGTGAAGACCGACAGTTTTTGACGGGAATAGAGGTAGATCGGGAAGTGGAGTATTCTGTCGAAGAATCGTCTAATCCGCTGGGGGCAATGCCTGTCTAAACGGTTAAGAAATGTCTTGATTTCCCGGTTCTAGGCAACAAACGTGTGATCTTTCCGAATTATTCACTTTGACTGTTTAAAGTAGAGATAGAGGAACATCTCAGGTCACAGGTTGACCTCAAAAGCACCTGATTTTTAACTTGAGGTGTTCGCTCCTCACACCTAACTAAGTCTCAGCCATTGGCTGGGACTTTTCTTATGCTTAAAAAGGTCGCAGGCAAGCCAAC
>JAYUYI010000850.1:0-5978 GCA_043752545.1 Thermoleptolyngbya sp. | reverse complement strand
CAATGCGATCGCCCAGCCTAATCATCAATAATGGCACTGCGATCGAGCATCAGCATATTGCGGAGTTGGTCAGTATCTAGCTCTGTCAGCCAGGTTTCGCCCGTGCCCACTACCTGTTCGGAAAGCGCTTTTTTGCTTTCAATCAGCTCATGAATCCGCTCTTCTAGCGTGCCAGTGCAAACAAATTTGTGTACCTGCACATTGCGCGTTTGGCCAATCCGAAAGACGCGATCGGTGGCTTGATTTTCGACTGCCGGGTTCCACCAGCGATCGAAATGAAACACATGGTTCGCCCGCGTCAGGTTTAGCCCCACCCCGCCTGCCTTCAACGACAAAATAAAAATACGCGGAGCCTGCGGGTCATTCTGAAACCGATCGACCATCACCTCACGCTGCTTACGCGACGTACTGCCATACAAAAACAGCACCTCGCCCTTAAACTGCTGCTCCAAATATGCCTGCAACTCTTTGCCCCACTCGGCAAACTGCGTGAAGATGAGCGTGCGATCGCCCTCCGCCAAAATCTCTTCCAGCATTTCCGTCAGCCGCTGCAACTTCCCCGACCGCGCCAAAAACGCCGCTGCACTACTATTCGACTCCGGCGCTTCATCCTTCATCCCTCCGCCTTCATCCTTTAATAGAGCCGGGTGATTACACACCTGCTTCAGCCGCGTTAGCAGCGCCAAAATCATGCCGTGGCGCTGAATCCCCTCGGCGGCTTCAATTTGAGATAGCGAGTGATCGACCAACTGCTGGTAAATTGCGGCCTGGTCGGAAGTGAGTCCGCAAAAGACGGTCATTTCTTGCTTGTCGGGCAAGTCTTGGATGATGCTGCGATCGGTTTTGAGGCGGCGCAGAATGAAGGGTTGAACGAGCGATCGCAGTGTTTTCAATGAATCAGTATCGCCGTAGCGTTCGATGGGGATGCCAAACCGTCGCTGAAAGAAATTGCGCGGTCCCAAATAGCCCGGATTGAGGAAGTCTAAAATCGACCACAGTTCTGATAGGCGGTTTTCGACGGGTGTACCCGTGAGGGCAATCCGAAACTGGGCCTCTAGTTGCCGGACGGCCTGCGACTGTTTGGCCTCTGAGTTTTTGATATTTTGGGCTTCGTCAAGTACAACGCCTTGCCACGACAGACTTTGCAATTCTTTGTCGTCGCGGTAAACCAAGGCATAGCTGGTCAGCACCAGGTGATACCCCTTCATGGCTTTGGCAAAGGTTTTGCCCTGCGATCGCTTGTCTCCGTGATGCACCAGCACCTTCAGCGTCGGCGCAAACCGCTTGACTTCGCGTTCCCAGTTGCCGATCACCGAGGTTGGACACACCAGCAGCGTCGGATGTTCGATTAAATCGTTTTCTTGCAAATGCAGCAGCAGCGCAATCAGCTGCACGGTTTTGCCCAGCCCCATATCGTCTGCCAGACACGCGCCCAAGCCCCACTGTTCCAAAAAAGCCATCCACGATGCGCCGCGAATTTGGTACGGGCGCAGCTCGCCGTGAAAATTGCGAGGAGTCGGAATCAGGGTCAGATCTTGGTTGCCTGTGGTCAGCGTGTTGATCAGGTCTTCTAGTGCGCCCGAGGCTTCAAAGCTAACGACAGGAAGCTTTTCAATCATTTGGGTATCGCCCGTACTCATGCGCAGCGCATCTTCAAGCGACAGCGACATTTGATCTTTGCGGCTAGCAAAAAAATCCTGCGCGGCACGTACATCCTGCGATCGCAGCTCGACCCATTCGCCATTGATCTCGACTAGCGGCGTATTCAGCGCCACCAATCGATCAAATTCGGCCTTCGACAGCCGCTGCCCGCCAATCGTCAGCTCCCACTTAAAATTTAGCAAGCTCTTTAAGCCCAAGCCCTGCACCCGTTTGGTTGGTGTTTCGGCCTGTACACTCAGCCCCAGCCGATTCGCCCAGCCCTGCTGATTGGCCAAACTGGGCGGCAGCACCACGCCAAAGCCGCTATCTTGTAGCCGCCATGCCGTTGTTTTAATAAACTCATAGACCTGGAGCGGCGTTAGGCGGCAAGACTGAGGCTGCTGGGTTTGCAGGCTGGGTTCAATGCCGGGATGCAGGCGGGAGGCTAAACCCAGACCTGCCAGCAGCGTTTCTTGGGGCTGGTCGATGGTGCGCCCCAAATAGACCAGGCGATCGACTGGGTTGTGCCAAATGGTGCGGGCGCTGACCAGGCATTCAGGGTCATCAACGGCCTGCAAAAAGTATTCTAGTATCCAGTCCATTTGCCCCATCATTGGTGGGTGCAGATAGAAACAGGTGCGAAATGGGGTGCCTTGCTGACTGAGGTGATGTTGCAGCGGTGTGAGCCAGTGAGTCAGCACCGACTGCAACCGCTCAACTTTAGGCGGATCAGCGGCGATCGCCTCCGTCCCCGTCAAGCTTTGCAGCCACTCGCGCAGCGCCACATCTTTGGGCAAGGCAATGGCCGGCAGCATCGGAGCATCGGTGCGGGTGGTGTGCAGCGTGGTGCGAATTTGAGCATCTACTGCCCGGTTGAGAAAATCGAGCAGCAGTGGCCGCGCCAGTCGCGCAGTATCGGCAGCAGATGGGGTTTGCTCGACCACAGCAGTAGCGCGATCAAGATCAGCCCGATTGGGATCAGCAGGAGCGATCGCCGTGGCGTTCTGGTAGGTGCGGCAGGCGGCGGGCATCCGACGAGCAAACTGGCGCAGCCGGGTTTGATCGACATCACTATCGAGCAACACCTGCCAGGTACTAAAAAACGCTCCGTCAACCGGATAGAGCGCTGGCAAAAACTTAGAGCGCGCCAGTAAATCTAGGCTCCAGCGCGCCACGTGAGACCAGAACCGCAAATCGCTGCCGACAAATGAGTCTGCCTCATTCATCGCCACCAGCGGCAGCGAGTTGAGCAACTGAGTGGCTTCTAAGGGCGTCAGGCAAATTCCTTCTACCTGCCAGGGATAGAGTTCTAGCGCTGGGGTGGCCGGATCGGCATCGGGTGGGAGCACCGCCGCAGAATGTTGCGGGACGCGCTGCGTCTTTGCCGGGAGGTCTGAAGCGACCTCTAGCTGAAGGTCTAACGGGGATGCTGAGCCAGGATTGGCCTCGGCAGCGGCAGATTGATGGGTGGGCAGGGCAAACCAGAACGAGTGCCAGTGGGGTGCCGTTAAGGCTGATGCTACGTCTGGGTTCTCTGGCGATCGCTTGCCGCGTTTGGTTGCCGCCCGTACAGGTTCTTCTAGGGGCAGATCGGCCACCGTCCATTGCAGCTGATGCGCTTGGTGCAGCGATCGCAAAAATGTCAGCAGTTCTGCCCGCGTCATGGCAAATGGATGGGGCTGCACCGCCTGATTTGCCGACAGATCACCTGGCTCTAACCGCCGCCACATTTCTCCCCAGAGGAAAAAGCAGCCGTCCCGGAGTCTGGCGGTGTCAGCCACTGCGGTAGCCACTGCGGGGCTAGACGCCGACGGGCTTAGAGCCGATGCATGAAGCGGAGAAACCCAACTGCCGTGTAGAATTGCCATGCAAATCGAAAAAGTGTCGAAAGGGATACGACGTAAAAGGCCAGCAGCAAATCGATCAAACGCAAAGGGTAGAAAAAATGCAGAGATGCGCTGCGCCTAGAAACCCAGAAACCCTGGAAACCTGAAATAACGCCATGTGCAACTAAGATTTCCCCTCATCCCCTTTTCTTGAATACCCTTTGGGCCATACCCCTTCTCCCCCAGTGGGAGAAGGGGAACAGAGCTGACTTTAGCCCCTCTCCCGCTCTGGGAGAGGGGTTGGGGTTGTAGCTTGCTTCTCGTAGAGTGGGCAGTTCGGGAAAGTTGCACATCGCGTGAAATAGTTAAGTGTCGATTTGCCAGAAAACAGAACGATTGATTCAAGATTAGGAAGATCGATGCTATTACCCATTCAGCGAGTACTCAAAAACGGCATCGCCGTTGAAGTGGACGAGATGCGCTCCGATGAGCAGGAACTGGTGCGATCGCTGCTAAACCAGATTGTGTTAGCTGGCATCACCTACCCTCAATCTCAGCCGCTGTCTGAGCAAGAGTTTGCTGCGTACTGGCTGCACCGTGATGCCTTCGTGGTTCGACGGATTGAGGCTACTCTACCCAATCTTCCACACGATACACCAAAGCCCTCGCTACCCGAAATGCTGGGCGCGTTTTATCTCAAACCCAACTTTCCTGGACGCAGCGGTCATATTTGCAACGCTGGATTTATTGTACAACCCACACTGCAAGGGTTGGGTCTGGGGCGACTAATGGCTGAGGCGATGTTGGCGATCGCCCCCACTAAGGGCTATACGGCGGTGATGTTTAACCTGGTATTTGCCACCAATACGCCATCATTAAATTTATGGAAATCTTTAGGTTTCAGCACAATTGGCCGCATTCCGCAGGCAGCGCATTTGGCGACCGGAGAAACGGTGGATGCCATTATGCTGTACTACGCCTTTGATGATCTGGCCTGATTGTCACATCTGATTGTCACAATAGGCTACCCAAAAACATCCAACAGGTAACGGCGCACGGTGTCCGCCTTACCCATTGGATGCATTGACTAGTTAGGTTAGAGCCGATTGCTCGAACTATTCGACAGCCGCTCGAGCCGCCGCTGCCTCGTCGGGGTGAATGCCCAGACGGGTTAAGTTAATCCGACCACGTCCATCTACTTCACGCACTTTGACCACCACGTCATCTCCGACAGCCACTTCATCTTCTACCTTGCCGACTCGGTAGTCTGCCAGCTGAGAGATATGCACCATCCCTTCTTTGCCAGGGAGGAATTCGACGAATGCGCCGATGGGGATCACCCGAGTGACCTTGCCCGCATAGACATCGCCAGCGCTGAGCTTGCGGGTCATCCCTTCAATGATGGCGCGGGCGGCTTTTGCCTTTTCACCTTCAATGGCGGAAATAGTCACCGTGCCATCGTCGCTAATGTCGATTTTGGCTCCAGTTTGCTCGGTAATCCCCTTGATGTTTTTACCACCAGGGCCAATGACCATCCCGATTTGATCGGGATCGATCTTGATGGTGAGCAGGCGTGGGGCATAGGGCGACATTTCTTCGCGAGGTTTGTCGATCGCCGTCAGCATCCGATCCAAAATGTGGAGGCGGGCAGCTCGAGCTTTGGTAATCGCTTCGGCAATGACCGCCACGGGCAACCCGTTGATTTTCATGTCCATTTGTAGGGCTGTAATCCCGGTGTCGGTACCCGCTACCTTAAAGTCCATGTCGCCCAGGAAGTCTTCAATTCCCTGAATATCAGTCAGAATGCGAATCTCTTCGCCTTCTTTGATCAAGCCCATGGCGGCACCGCTCACAGGCTTGATGATAGGAACGCCCGCATCCATCAGCGACAGCGTCGAGCCGCACACCGAACCCATGGAGGTAGAGCCATTGGATGACAACACTTCAGAGACAACGCGAATCACGTAGGGGAAGTCTTCTTTGGACGGCAGCACTGGAATCAAAGCGCGCTCGGCCAAGGCACCGTGCCCCACTTCACGCCGACCGGGCGATCGCATGGGTTTGGTTTCACCCACGGAGTATGGCGGCATGTTGTAGTGGTGCATGTAGCGCTTCTCTTCGTCTGGATGCAGGTCATCCATGTTTTGCGCATCTCCTGGTGTGCCCAGTGTCACCACCGACAGCACTTGGGTCAACTCGCGTTGAAACAGCGCACTGCCGTGAACGCGGTTGGGCAACACACCCGTCCGGCACGAAATTTTCCGCACTTCGTCCAGTTTACGGCCATCCACACGCACGCCGTCTTCAATGATTTGCCGCCGCATCAGCTTTTTAGTGATGCTTTTGAAGGTGGTGGGGAGGGCTTTGGGGCTGGCGTCAGAGGCAACGCGAATGGCGTCTGCTTCAGGGAGTTCGGCGATCGCCTTGGCGACTTCCCCTTTGACGACATCTAATGCCGCATCTCGTTCACCTTTGCTGTTCTCAAAGTGACTCAGAATTTCTTTGATCGAA
>JAYUYI010000849.1:0-2341 GCA_043752545.1 Thermoleptolyngbya sp. | reverse complement strand
CAGCAGCGCGGTGGGTCGGATGCCTCGGTGTAGAACCGGTGGCGTAAAACTATGCAAATAGTCTAAAACCTTACAGATTTGCAGCATCCAGGCGATCGCCCGAGCCAGCGGCACCGCTCCTGTCGCAGCCAAATGCTGAGCTAACGACAGCCCTTCCATCCACTGCATTATCAGATGGGGCTGCTGCTTAATTAAAAAAAAATCGATGATCTGAGGAATTTTGGGATGATTTAGCTGGCGCAGTGTTTCTGCTTCACATTCAAGTGCATCACGGGCTTCAGGGCTTTCTGCCCAGCTCGCGTTTAGCATTTTTAGCACAACCTGCTCACCGGCTCGCCAAGCTCGATAGGTAATTCCCATCTCTCCTCGCCCCAACACCTGAAGCAATTGGTAGTTGCCAACGGTTTGCAGCACCTGAAGCGGTTGACCACAATCGACGCAAAATAGCTCACCGCCAGCCGCATGATTACACCCTGAAGCCGCCGCAGATGCCCCCAAAGCAGAGCTAGTCGGCTTGTTGTCCATGGCGATCGCGGGTGCAGACGGTGCCATTGGCGCAAAAGCTGCACCAGCAGAGGACTCTGAGGGGAGCTGCAAATGCGACGGGACAGGAATGATCCCTGGCATCGGATGAGGGGAAATTTCCTGCTCAACCCTCGCGGCGTTGAAGCTAGACCGCAGAGCCGACTCGCTGTCCTCATCGGCATCTGGAGCGGCGGCGGCACCTGTATCGGCCTCACTCCCTTGCCCCTTCGCCGTTACCTCAGTTGGGGTCTGAGCGACATCGGTGTGCTGAGCCTGAGGGCGATCGCTGGTCATGGCAGATGGCAATGAGTCCAACGCATCGGCTCCCAGCCGAATTTTGATATTGGGGCCAGAGCGCGCTAGGCGAATAATGGCTCCATCGGTGACTGGAACTTGGGTAATTCGCTTGCCATCTACATAGGTGCCATTGGTGCCGAGGTTGACGATTTCCCAATTAGACCCAACCTGCCGCAACTCGACATGATGCCGCGACACCACGGCACTATAAAGAATCACATGGTTATCGGTCGATCGCCCGATACGAATGACCGACTCGTCTTTAAAAGACCAGACCTGAGCCGGAATCGGCTTAACGGGGTGCAGGAGAAGTAGGGTAATCACATTTGCGATGCTGAACAGGAATTGCTGAAGAACGAAAAATGGCGTTTTAAGACTGTACGACGCTTCTTAATCCTATGTTGCTTTGGCAAGAACATAATACCGATTCTGGATTGATCCAATTCCATCGTGCTCTCTGGGATCACAGACTAACGGAGATTACACCCAAGCATCAAGTTATCCGGCCAGAGGAGAAGGCTTTTTGAGGCGTTGACCTCAAGGTTAAATCTGCAAGGAGCCTATAGTTCTCCATGGGGGGATGGAGAACTATAGGTAGGGGCAACGGTGAGGAGTAACGGCGACCAAGATTTGGATCTAGAACCTTAAGATTAAGCTCAAATCCAGTGCTCAAGACTTAAGAAAGTTGAAAGAGAAACGTAACTTGGTCACCCTTGCCTAGAGCAATGCGATCGCCGGGACGTAGACGATGGCGGTTACCCATCGGTAGTGGCATATTGTTGACATAGGTTCCATTTGAACTTCCCACATCTTCCAAATAATAGCTGTCGCTTTCAACCCGAATATCTGCGTGAATGCGCGAAACAATTTCGGAACCGGGAAACCCCGACACGTCAATATCGGGTGGAATTCGATCGTTTGCTTTACCAATGTGAATTACGCTCAAACTAGGCGGAAGTTCTATTACCGCATTGGTTTGAATATGGAGCAGCTTTGCCGCTTGTACCTGTAACTGAGTGGCGCTGGAGATCTTTGGGGTAGTGGGAGCGGGAACCTCAGCCGGAGGGGTGAGCGGGGGAGTTACCGCGTCGGGTGAGGGGCTGCTGATGGCGACAGGCATAGCAGCGGTCTCCACGGCTGCGAGGGGATCGCTTGCCAGGGGGCTGGTCGCGAGGGAACCACTCACAAGTGGGTCAAGCGGCATCAGGGGATCAAGGACGGGCAGGTCGGGAATATTGAAATCGGGTGCAGCCGTTGGCGTGGAGACGTTGGACACTTCACCGCTAGAACCAGCGGCAGCCGCCTTCAAATTAAACCCACACTGCCCGCAAAAGCTTGCGTCTGCTTGCACTTTCGCGCTGCAGTTGGGGCAGGTTGTCATGGTTGGCAACGGTGTGTAGCAGGCTTCACACTGAACCGCTCCATCGGGGTTTTGATGATTACAGTTGGGGCAAATTATCATATTGCATTCCCTTATAACTTGGGCAGGTAAGCGGACGATGAGATCGGGTAAAAAATC
>JAYUYI010000848.1:0-2356 GCA_043752545.1 Thermoleptolyngbya sp. | reverse complement strand
CACCCGAGCCATATCGCAGCGCATCTAACCAACGGCTGGCATAATAGTGCGACGTGGGCGGCAGATTTTTGATCCAGGCAGAAAACCTGGAGCCAATGGCATTCAAACCCGCATAGAGCGCCAACGCTAGATAGTGCAGCAGCCACGTTAGCAATACGGGAACACCCACCTGTGGCAGCACCCGCAGCACCACACCGGGATGGTGAATCGCCGTCCTCACCATGGTTTGAAACAGGGCAGGAAACTGCACCACGTCTTGTAAAAACGGTTTGAGCACCGGGTCGCCCAGCTGCTCCATTTCCTGAAACACTGCGCCTAGCAGTTGATTAATTTGATCGGGCGCAATGGTTTGGTTGATGCCGACGCTCATAGCCCGTTGAAATAGCCAGGTGACGGAGAGATTGGGCTGGTAGGGTTGCAGCAGTGCCAGAGCGGGTTGGCTCAGGGCATCGGCTTGCAGCGCCTGGTCTACGCCTTGGGTGAGCCGAGCTAGGTGCCGGATCATAGCCCCAAACCCACCAAAGCTGAGCGGCGACTGGCTGCCACTGCTGTCTCCGATCGCCACAATCCGGCTCCAAGGCGATCGCAATGGACTTTGCCGATAGCAGGGAAAAAACCCAAATAGCGCCCGTTGAATGTGTAATTGCTCTAGCTCTACCGCCTGATACTGCGGCAACAGCCGAAAGTATTCGTCAAACAATTCTTCTAGGCTAGGGCGATTGGGATGGGCATCTAGGTAGGTAAACAGGTAAGTGGTGCGGCCATCGCGTGCTGGGAAGGCTTCCCAGAAATATTGGCACTGGTTTTGAATGGGGGTGAAGGAGGCGAACAGGTCACCGGTCTGGTTTTGGGGATACCCTTGGGCGCAGGTGCCGACCACCAGGCAAACCGCATCGGGCGATCGCCCCGCCCTTGCCTGTTGCACAATCGGCGAAAAATGCCCCATCGCATCCATTAGCAGGCGGGTGGTAAAGCCTTCACCTGCCTGCACCTTGACGCCATCGGGATGAACCACGGCGCGCTCGAACCCTGTGTGCTCGGCCAAATGCCCGCCCGCTGCCAGAAATTTGGCTTTCAGGGTTTCAAGTAAGAACACCGGGTCTATACCCACATTGAGCACATCTCGCACCCACAGCTCTGTGCCCCCGTTGAAAGCAATCCGGGCAGGGTTGTATTCGGACGCGATCGCCTGTTCCAACTCAGCAGACGTTAGCAGCCCTAGCTCCACCAAAATCGCCAGCTCACTGCGCGAAATATTCCATTCCTGCGATCGCCCCCACAGCACGCCTCGCTCCAGCAGCGCCACCTTCCAGCCTCGCTGCGCCAAGGTACAGCCCATGACAATACCCAGGGTGCCGCCGCAAATGACCACATCCCAATCGACACCCCCTAGCGGCTCAGCTGATTCCTTGATCACCTCTACTAAGGGCAACGTCCCCTGGCGATAGGCGCGCCAGAGCTGATCGGCTCGCCGCAGCCCACTCAACGGGTCTCCAGGCAGGTCTGACAATAAGTGTGCCGTTTTCAAGTGTGCCGTTTTCGGGTGTGCTGCGCTCACTGTCCACCATTGCGCAAATTGTCTAGCCCCGCTGTTACCCGTGCCGACTCAATGCGATCGCCCTGTTGAATTTGATCGACGATCTCCATGCCCTGCGTTACCGTGCCAAACACGGCATACTGCCCGTCTAAAAAGTCCAAATCGGCCAGGGTGATATAAAACTGGGACGAAGCCGAGTTAGGGAGGGTCGATCGCGCCATCGATAACACCCCCCGCGTATGCTTCAAAACTGGCGTTTGAGTCGCCACGTCTAACGGGGTGCCGTAGGTGGGCTGGTCTTGCCCAACGGCTTTAATTTCTAGTGGAATATAGCGAGGTGCAGAGGTTGCTGGGTCGATAAAGCTACCTGTCCCTAGTTGATTGATGGGCACAGCCGGATCGTTGCTCTGAGGGTCACCCCCTTGCACTACAAAGGGCTGTGGCTGCCGAACAACGCGGTGAAACATCAGCCCGTCATAGACCCCCCGGTTCACCAAATCCACAAAATTCCCAGCCGTAATCGGGGCATCTGTGCCGTTGATCTGGAGGGCGATCGCGGCCCCCTTTACCGTCATCTCCACCGTGGCCTCACCCTCTAGCCGAGGTAGCGCCGCATAGGGGTCATTTGCATTAGGAGACGCAGCAGGAACCGTTGCGTCGGCAACTGGCGTCTGAACTGGTGCCCCCGGAGCCGCGTTTCCAGATGATGAAACCTGGCTTTGCCCTGAACATCCGGTGACAAACAACGTTCCAATTAGGCTCACCAGCACCGCCCACCGTCGAAATCCCAAACCCATATCTATTCACCTATTACCCATA
>JAYUYI010000847.1:0-6021 GCA_043752545.1 Thermoleptolyngbya sp. | reverse complement strand
CGACTGGCACTCCTGTGGCAACCCTAGCCAACGGGAAAGAAGATACCAATTACCTGATCAGGACTAGCGCCCTGCTAGCACAGTTCAGTGACGTCGATGGCGACACTCTCACAATCTCTAATTTGACGGCAGATGGGGTACTGATTAATCCCAGCGACAGTGGCACTTATATTTATACTCCAGCGGCTAACTTCAACGGCACGGTCAACCTCAGCTACGCGGTGCTAGATGGCAACGGGGGCAGTACTGTGGCTAATCAAAGCGTTGATCTAGCTGCCGCGAACGATGCCCCAACGGTGTCTTTAACCGCGCCCCCCACCCCTGCTGGCATTGGCATTCCCATTTCCATCTCTGCCGTTGTGAGCGATTTAGACCTGGTTGGCAGCACTGTTGGCAGCACTGTTGGCAGCACCGCAAATCTGCCGCTTCAGGTGACCCTAAGCGCGACTCGGGGTAACTTCACCCTGGCCGCTAGTGCCCTCAGCAACTTAACCCTTGTCAGCGGGGCCAACGGCACCAGCAGCCTTACCGTGCGTGGCAGCTTGACCAGCCTCAACGCCGCCCTCAGCAGCTTTACCTACATCGGCAACAGCATTGGGACTACCAGCATGAATCTGGTGGTGGATGACTTGGGCAATGTGGGTGGAGCCGCGCTGAATGCTAGTGCGACTCAAGTCTTGACACTCGTTAACGCCCGAGAAGGCACGTCTCAAGCTGAGACTTTAACGGGCACCGACTTGATCGATTACCTGTATGGCGCTGGCGGGAACGATACCCTCCAAGGACTGGCTGAAAATGACTTGTTAAACGGGGGTACGGGCAACGATAGCCTAGACGGAGGCAGGGGTGCAGACCTGATGCAGGGCGGTGCCGGCAACGACACCTACATCGTGGACAATATTGGGGATGTGGTGGTCGAAACGGTCAACAGCGGTAGCGATACAGTGGCTAGTTCCATTACTTACACTGCGCCTGATCAGGTCGAAAATCTGGTGTTGCAGGGCAGTAACGCTGTCAATGGGATTGGCAATGCGCTTAACAACAGCCTGCAAGGAAACGGCGGTGCCAATCTTTTGGATGGCGGGTTGGGGGTAGATAGCCTGAGTGGCGGCGGTGCCAACGATACCTACATCGTAGACAACGCGGGCGATACGGTGGTCGAAACAGCCAATGCTGGCAGCGATCGCGTGCAAAGCTCAATTGATTACACGCTACCGCCTAACGTAGAAAACTTGGTACTGACGGGCAGCTCCGTCAGCGGTGTTGGCAACAGCTTGAATAACAGCATTACAGGCAATAGCCTAGACAACATCCTCAATGGCGGTTCTGGCACAGACACCCTACAGGGGGCTACAGGCGCAGATCTTTATATTGTGGATCGGACGAACGACACGATCAAAGAGAATGCCAATGAAGGCATCGATACCGTGCAAAGTTCTGTGAGCTACACCGTGAGTAGCCATGTAGAAAATTTGGAATTGACTGGCACTGCTGCCCTCAACGGTACAGGTAACGCCCTCACCAACAGGCTCAGCGGCAATGACGGTGCCAACAAGCTAGACGGCAAAGACGGTAATGATGGGCTACTGGGTGGCAACGGCAACGACACCCTAATTGGAGGATTGGGTCAAGATACGCTAACCGGCGGTGCGAGCAGCGATACTTTCCGGTATGCGTTGAGGAGCGAGTCTCCAGTTGGGGATAATCGTGACACGATCATGGACTTTGCGGAGGGCGATCGCCTTGACTTGAAGGCGCTCTATAGCCGCCCCTTAACCTTTGTGGGCAGCGATGCCTTCACGGCATTGGGGCAAGTTCGCTATACCCCTAGCACGAGTCTGCTGCAAGCAAATGTGGCCGATGGGTTGCAGCCAGATTTTGAAATCTTGCTGGCCAATCAACCCCCGTTGAACAGTTCCCCCTTGTTGGTGTAAGCGCACTTGTTGGTCTAAGCGCATAGTGCACCACGCTTAAAACAAGTGACTCGCGCTTCACGCTTTGGTGCTCACGTTCAAGATTTATTCTTTAGAAATAAACTTTTTTTGCATGGCCAACGCGGCTGCATGGGCGCGATCGCTAACATTTAACTTGTTCAAAATCGCATGAACATGAACTCGAACCGTGCCCGCTGTGATATGAAGCATCCTAGCAATTTCCTGATTAGTTTTGCTGGCCACAATCAGAGCCAGAATTTCTTGCTCACGTTGAGTTAAGGGGTTGGTTTCCAGTGCTGGATAGGTGCCTGAATTTTCGTTGGCGGCGATCGCCGTTGGCCGATTTTCAAAGGCTGCCCGAATCTCAGTGGTGGCTGCTGCATCCCACCAAGAGGCTCCCGCCGCAATCGAGCGAATGGCTAGAACCAGCGTTTCAGAGGCAATTCCTTTTAGACAATACCCTTGCGCGCCAGCTTCAATCAAACGAGAGACCAACGAAGCCTGCGTGCGTGAGGTTAGCACTAGAATTGGCAGATTAGGCTGCTGTTGCTTGAGCTGACGGCAGGCTTCAATTCCGCCAATTCCGGGCAATCCAATGTCTAGCACCACGATGTCAACGGGAAATCGTTGTGCCATTTCTACCGCCATTTCACCATCTTCTGCTTCTGCGACCACATCAAAGTCCGATTCTTGCTGGAGTCGCATCCGTAGGCCGAGGCGGAAGAGTTCGTCATCTTCTGCCAGAAGAACTCGTAAAAGATTTGCTGACATTTCAAGTAGATAAGGACAGTTGGAACGGGAGCACCGGCAACCGAAAGGCAAAAATTGCACCAGTCGGCTGACGACTCTCTGCCCAAATTCTACCGCCATGCGCTTCGACAATTTGGCGAGTTAGATATAATCCTAGCCCTGAGCCTTTGGCTTGGCGATCGCTATGTCCCTGGTAAAACCGTTTAAATAAGTGGGGCGATTCTTCGGGTCTAATTCCAGCCCCTACATCCATTACTTTCGCAACTTGATAAGAAGAACCTGTCTCTAAAAGCACCTCCACTTTGCTACCGCGCGGTGAATGATTAATCGCATTGGTTAACAGATTAATAAACACTCGATGTAGCTGAAAGGCATCGCCATTCACCCAAAGAAACTGACGAAAGTCTGAATTGCCATAATTAAATGAAATGTGGATGCGCCGACTGGCAGCTAATCCCATTAACGTTGTGGCGACATCTTCAGCCACTTCAACCAAATCAACTGGGGTCAGTTGGAGCGTTAACCCTTCTGTGTCGTTGCGATAAACATCCAAGAGTGTTTCTACTAACTGCAAACTGGTTTGATGACTGCGAATCATCGTTTTTACGACAGTTTTTTGTGCGGGTATTAGGGTTCCAAAATCTTCTTGGCGAAGTGCTTCCAGTATTTCAATGCCGCCTAAAATCGGTGTTTTTAGATCATGGGTTAGGGTAGACGCAAAATCTTCTCGGATGCTAGCGAGTTTTTCCTGTGCCCGGAGCTTTGCCTGTTGTTCCGACACTGTTTGCTGGTATGAACGGTTGCGATCGCTCAGAAACCCCGTTACTCCCAGAGCCAAAACTGCGATCAGCCGACTGGCAACAGTTGGGGCTTGAATCACTTCATAACTGGGAATCCAGATATTCGCTAGGGTTAGTAGACAGACGATCGCTGTGGTTTGTAATGTTGCAGTTCGACCAAAGCGAGCGTTGACTAACAGGATTGGCCCAGTGTATAGGTAGCCAAACACATATGCAGCGGGGGTGGAAAACTCTAACGCTGCAACGATTGTAAACAATCCGGCAATCAACCAGAACTTACCAATCCGTAATTCTTTAATGTATGTCATTAATTTGAACAGCATCGTCTGTGGGAAGCGCAATGCTTTGAGTCTATGCTGAAAGTCCTCAAGTGTACTAGATTACAGCGGTATATTTTTAGGTGAAAATGTTTAGTTTGCGTTTAGTTAGATCATAAACGATGTCTAAACGCGCCTAAACACTTCTAGTCCTAGAGAGAGAGTTTCAGAGAGCAATGATATATGCCGCCTACTAAACGCAAAACTATATCTCTCTATACCTTGTAAATTTCTGCAAAATCTCCCATGATCAGTTCGTGGTTTTAAAGGACTAGCCTTTGGCTGAGTCGGCCAGCATCAACGTTAATAAAGCCTTAGTCTCACGTTATTGGAGTTTAACGAACCCATGCTTCAAGGGTGGTTTCAGATTGCATTGACGCTGCTGATTGTAGTGGCGATTACTCCCTTCTTTGGGAAGTACATAGCTCGTGTTTTTCAGGGTCAAACGACGCTGCTTGACCCAGTTTTGAACCCAGTGGAGCGAGTTCTCTATAGCTTGGTGGGCGTTCGCGCTGGAGAAGACATGACTGGCTGGCAGTACGCTCGGGCAATTCTGTACAGCAATGCGGTGATGGCTGCGCTGATCTTTTTCATCATTGCTAACCAAGGATGGCTGCCCCTTAACCCAACGGGAGTGGGTGCACCCACTTGGGATACGACCCTACACACCACCATCTCATTCATTACCAACACCAACCAGCAGCATTACTCGGGCGAAACGTACTTGAGCTATGCCAGCCAGATGTGGGGATTGGGCTATCACATGTTTAGCTCGGCGGCTACTGGAATTGCTGTTGGCATTGCCTTCATTCGGGGGCTAACAGGTAGACCGCTGGGAAACTTCTATGTAGATTTAATTCGCGCAATTACCCGCGTGCTGCTGCCAATCAGTATGGTGGGTGCCGTTATGTTAATCATTGCAGGGGTGCCGGAAACCCTGGCGGGGCCAGTGATTGTGCCAACGCTGGAAGATTCGGCGCTCAGTCAGGCGATCGCCCGAGGTCCCATTGCGCACTTTGAAATTATCAAGGAGTTGGGGGAAAACGGCGGCGGTTTCTTTGCGATCAATTCAGCTCATCCATTTGAAAACCCGAACGGGTTGTCAAATCTAATTCAACTAGTGGCCATTCTGTCTATTCCCACGTCGTTGATTTACGCCTACGGTATTTTTGCCAGCGACCTCAAGCAGGCTTGGTTGGTTTACCTGATTCCGCTGGCAATTTTGATTGGATTTACTATCATTACGGCGATTGGAGAATACAACGGCAACCCAGCCGTAAATGCTTTGCTAGGCGTCGATCAGGCTCCTAACTTGGAAGGGAAAGAGGTTCGATTTGGCTGGGCACAGTCTGCATTGTATGCCGTGATTACCACTGCCAGCATGTGTGGAGCTATCAACAGTCTCCACGATTCTTTCATGCCCAATGGCGGGTTTTCTACGCTGTCCAATATGTTTCTGCAAATTGTTTTTGGCGGTCAGGGTACCGGAACAGCCTATCTGTTTACATATTTAATTCTAGCCGTGTTTATTACGGGGCTAATGGTGGGGCGAACCCCAGAGTTTCTGGGACGCAAAATTGAAAAGCGCGAGGTGGTGCTGGCCAGTTTCCTGCTTCTACTGGTGCATCCGATCGCTGTGTTGATTCCGGGAGCGATCGCCTTAGCCGTTCCCGATCTCCAGGGCATCAGCAATCCTGGCTTCCACGGCCTGTCGCAGGTAATCTACGAATATGCGTCAGCGGCGGCCAATAATGGCTCTGGGTTTGAAGGTTTGGGCGATTCTCAACCGTCTCCGATCGCGATCGCAGGCGGTGCAGAACCCACGATTACAGCCCTGTGGTGGAACCTCAGCACGTGCTTTAGTTTGCTGGTGGGCCGCTATGTGCCCATCATTGCGCTGCTGTTGCTAGCCGATAGCATGTCGCGGAAGCAACCCGTACCGATGACCACAGGTACCCTGCGCACCAACACCGGGCTATTTACTGGAGTTACAGCGGGCGTCATTCTAATTCTCGGTGCGCTCACCTTCTTCCCGGTGCTGGCTCTAGGGCCGATTGCAGAAGCCTTTCAGATTGCGAATGCCACTGGGTTAACGTAACGCTGTTCATTTTGTAGTCTGTTTATTTCGTAGCCATTCTCTCAACCCGAATTATTTCAACCCGAATTATTTCAACTGACAAACAGGGATTTATGCAATCCAATCCAACATCTGATCGGTCT
>JAYUYI010000846.1:0-6025 GCA_043752545.1 Thermoleptolyngbya sp. | reverse complement strand
CTTAAAGCCTTCGGCATACATGAAAAGGGTGAGGGCAAGTGGTAACGATACAACGCGGGTTTCCAGCTCTTTCACAAAAACTGTCCGGAGTATTGTTATGGGTATTTAATGTTTAT
Organism: Thermoleptolyngbya sp.; assembly: GCA_043752545.1. Taxonomy (GTDB): domain Bacteria; phylum Cyanobacteriota; class Cyanobacteriia; order Elainellales; family Elainellaceae; genus CASBQJ01. The sequence goes on along the minus strand of JAYUYI010000846.1, from coordinate 5,909 downwards.
ATGGGTATTTAATGTTTATAAGAATTTAAAGTTAGTGGTAAAAATGATTAAGTCTGATAATTTTGATTGATCCGTCACCTTGCCAGCCGTTCAACGCATTTGCCAGATTCAGACCGGTTTTATTTGGGTGTACTGAGTGCGATCGCCAGCTCGCTGCCTGACTCATATCCCATAATTTTCTCCTCCGTGATATGTGCAACGAGTGCAATCCCCTGCTCTTCTAGCAATCTATTCTCTTAGTCATATGCCGCAACCCTCTGCTTCATATCCGGTTAACAGCACTTCTACGGCGTCTACAATCGACGGCAGTGCCTGGTACATTGAAGGAGAAATATTGGCCAATAAAGGCTGCTATTCAGAAGCCCTGCACTGCTTTAAAAAAGTGCTCGAACTTCAACCCGACCATTGTGCCGCCTGGGTTTTTCGGGGAGTCGTGGCGCTGCATTTAGACCATTACCCTGAGGCTCTACAAAGCTGCGATCGCGCTCTGGAAATTCAACCTAGCAATTCTGAAGCGTGGATGTTTCGAGGTGTGGCCCTGCATCGGCTGCACCGCTATCGAGAGGCGTATGGCAGCTACGATCGCGCTTTGGGCAAGCAGCGGCGGTCAAATTGGCAGCGATTGCTGTCATAGAGGTTAGGCGCAGCGATCGCTGTGGTAGGGGCTAGGCGCGTCGGCTAACGATCAAGATTGCCCTCGAGTCTGCTGCCCTTCGCTGCATCCCGGTTTAGTTCCATTGCACAGGTGGAGCGCAGTAAAATAAGAAGGTTGAGTTGAGGATCAGGTTGCTGATCTAAAATGCCTATCGAAACTATTTATGGTCATCTACAGGGCTTAAAGTCTAGCCAGCTCAAGCAGTTACAGCGGCTGTACCATCAACGGTTACCAGGCGATCGCCTCACTACGCCAGAGTTTGCTCAGCGCCTAGCTGCTGTGAGTACCGAGATTGGACAACCCGTGTGTGCCTACATTAACCGCCGAGGTCAGGTGATTCGAGTTGGTGTAGGGACTGTGCGGCAAACTCAGATTCCTCCTTTAGAATTACCGCGTTACGGGGCTGAGCGCTTGAGTGGCATTCGCTGCATTGCCACTCAACTGAAATCAGAACCGCCTAGCGAGGGCACCTTGACTGCTATGGCGCTCCAGCGATTAGATGCCCTAGTGATCCTGGTTGCTTCGGGCGGCGGGTTCGAGCGTCGAGGTGGGGGGGCAACGGGCTATGTGCAGGAGGCTTTTCTGGCGCATCTAGTGCCTCATTCCGAGGCTAGCTGGACAGTTTCGCCAGCCATGAGCTTAGATATTATTGCTCAGCAAGACTTTTTGGACTTGACTGAAAGTCTGGAGACTGAATTCCAGCGTGAATTTGTGGCTCAGCAGGTCGATGCAGACCACGATCGGGCACTGCTAGTCGGTGTATTGACTGGAAAGCTAACCGCTCAGGCGTTTCAAGATAGCTTAGTGGAACTGGCGCGGTTGGTAGAAACAGCAGGCGGTGAAGTCATGCATGTGGTGCGCCAGAAGCGAACCCACCCTCATCCTCAAACTGTTGTTGGAGAAGGAAAAGTTCAAGAAATTGCCCTAGCGGCTCAAACGGTAGGAGCCAGTTTGGTAGTGTTTGATCGCGATCTATCTCCAGCACAAGTTCGTAATCTAGAAATGCAGATTGGCGTTCGGGTGGTAGATCGCACCGAAGTGATTTTAGATATTTTTGCCCAACGAGCCCAGACTGGAGCTGGGAAGCTTCAGGTAGAGCTAGCGCAATTGGAGTATATGATGCCTCGTCTTGCCGGACGCGGTCGTAGCATGTCTCGACTGGGCGGTGGGATTGGGACGCGTGGCCCCGGTGAAACGAAGCTAGAAACTGAGCGACGAGCCATTCAACGGCGAATTTCTCGACTGCAAAATGATGTGAACCAGCTGCAGGCGCACCGATCGCGTCTACGACAACGGCGACAGCACCATGAGGTGCCCTCAATAGCCGTAGTCGGGTATACCAACGCTGGCAAGTCTACGTTGCTCAACGCCCTAACAAATGCAGAGGTTTACACAGCAGATCAGCTGTTTGCCACCTTAGACCCCACCAGCCGCCGACTAAGGCTGACCGATGCGGTTAACCATCAATCGCTAGAAATTGTCTTAACCGATACAGTTGGGTTTATTCACGACTTGCCGCCTTCCTTAATGGATGCCTTTCGAGCCACCCTAGAAGAGGTAACAGAGGCTGATGCGTTGCTTCATGTCGTTGATTTGTCTCATCCTGCGTGGCAAAGCCAGATTCGTGCTGTCATGGCTATTTTGTCGGAAATGCCCGTGACGCCGGGGCCTGCCTTGGTGGTATTCAACAAAATTGATCAAGTAAACGGCGATGCCCTGGCGTTGGCACAATCCGAATTTCCGCAGGCGCTGTTTATTTCAGCTAGCGATCGCTTGGGGTTTGAAACCTTGCGGCAACGGGTACTCCAGCTTGTGCGCTATGCCGTCAGCTATCGCCTTTCGTGAATCATTGTTCTTTGTTCCGGCTCTGTCTGTTGATGTTTCGATCAGCATGCCGAGCTAGGTTCGAGCCGCTGCTAATTAAGCTTCATCACAATTTTATTAGAAAAATACGATTTATTGAGGGTTGTCACTTTAGGGTGTGTATTACTTGTTATTGGGAGTGATCACTGTAGGCTATGACTACTCGAAATCACTCACATGACTACATAAAAGCGTCGCCCAGGAGATCCAACAGTGTTGCAAGAACCAGTGTTGCAAGAACCAGTGTTTCAAGAACCAGTGTTTCAAGAACCATCAACCATCTTGGTCACCGGAGGCGCAGGTTATATTGGCTCTCATGCTGTGTTGGGGCTTCAGCAAGCTGGGTATAACGTGATCGTGCTGGACAATCTAGTTTACGGTCACCAAGAGCTGGTTCAAGAGGTGCTCAAAACAGAGCTGATTGTCGGCGACACCAGCGATCGCAGCTTGCTAGACCAACTGTTTGCCAGCCGAGAAATTGCCGCTGTCATGCATTTTGCCGCCTATGCCTACGTTGGTGAATCGGTGAGCGATCCAGCAAAGTACTACCGCAATAATGTGATTGGCACTCTCACCTTGCTCGAAGCGATGCAGGCTGCTAATCTCAACAAATTTGTATTCTCTTCAACCTGTGCTACTTACGGTATCCCTGAGACCGTTCCGATTCCGGAAAATCATCCTCAGCACCCGATTAACCCTTACGGAGCTACCAAACTAATGGTAGAGCGGATTCTGGCAGATTTTGATCTTGCCTATGGTCTGCAATCGGTTTGTTTCCGGTATTTCAACGCCGCTGGGGCAGACCCTGAGGGGCGGCTGGGTGAGGATCACAATCCCGAAACGCATCTGATCCCCTTGGTATTACAAACGGCGATGGGGATGAGAGATTGCATTAAAGTATTTGGGACTGATTACCCTACTCCTGACGGCACCTGCATTCGCGATTATATCCATGTCACCGATTTGGCAGCGGCGCATGTGCTGGGATTAGAGCATCTGCTGCGGGGCGGCAAAAGTGCCACCTTTAATTTGGGCAATGGCAATGGGTTTTCGGTTAAGCAAGTCATTGATGCCGCTCGGCAAATTACGCAGCGTGAGATTCAGGTGCTAGAGTGCGATCGCCGTCCGGGCGACCCTCCTAGCTTGGTGGGTAGCGGCGAGAGAGCCAGAACTGTACTGGGGTGGAACCCTCAATATTCTGATTTACACCAAATTCTGACCCACGCCTGGAACTGGCATCAGACCCGGCATGCCTCGGGATTAACCCAGCCTTAGGCTAGGCGTGACGGCCTCAGCCCGCTTCACCTTGGTTAAAGCGCAATTTAAACCGCAAGAAGGCACGCTCAACGTGCCTTTTTGGGAAACTAACTTAAAAATCGACAACAAACTTGAAACACTACCTAATATTCTTAGGATCATGAACCAGCGTTGATGAGTCGGATTCGAGTTGAAGTAAATCCTGTGAAGTATTTTTTTCTGTCAGATGGGTGGGTAGTCGGTCGGGTCTGGGAGTTTGGCGGGCTTTGGGATGAACTGTCCTGGCGGCGAAAGCCAGATATTGTCCGCATGCCTCTGGCAATTTTAGAGCGAGATGAGAAACTGTGGCTCTATCGGGTTGAAGATGCGGTGTTGATGGTGGAGGTAAAACCATCCGTTCAGCCGGCCCAGACTGCTCAGACGGCTAATCTTACTACCATCGGACAGGTAGTCCTCAAGCGCCTGATGGATGCTGATCAAGCGATCGAGTTGCTGTGCGCCGCCGACATGGCTATGGAGCAATAGCCCAGATAGATTACGGGTTCCCTTGGATGCGATCGCCCACCCCATCGGGCAGGTCTGATAGCACATTGTCGGGCAGGTTGCTGATGGCACGCTGAAGGGTAACCAACGAGCGGTTGTAGCCCAGAATTGCGCGCACTTGATTCCCTTGAGCTTGGGTTAAGTCTGTCTGAGAATCTAGTACATCGGTTTGGGTTCCGACCCCCGCCTGGAAGCGCAAACGGGCTAGGCGCAGAGCCTCCTCGGCCTGCTCTAAGCCAATTTCAGCTGTACCAATATTGGCCTGGTTGGCCAGAAGCGACAAGAATGCCTGCTCAACTTCAAAGCGAACAGTGTTGCGAGTATTGGCAAAATCGTTCTCGGCGATCGCCCCCGTAATTTCTTGCTGGCGTGCCCGTGCCCGAGCCGCTCCCCCCTCAAACAGAGCCAAATTAACCTGTGCCCCAACTTGATAAATATCATTAAAGTCAGGATTCCCGTCATTAGTGGGGTTTGAAACGCTGTACTGCGCAAATAGCGAAACCTGAGGCCCCAATGCTGCCAATGCAGCTCGTCGCTGTAGCTCAGCAATGTCGCGCTGCACCAGCTGTTGTTCCATTTCAGCTCGACTTTTATAAGCCAAGATAATGCTATCTTCTAGGGTCAACGACCAGTCTGGCTCTACCGCCACCGGATCCGCCGCTGACACATCGGCGGACTGCGCTAGCCCCAACCGCTGCGCCAACTGCCGCCGATCAATCTGCTGCTGGCTGCGTGCCTGCACCAACGTTTGTTGATCATTAGCCAGCTGTACTTGTGCCTGAAGCACATCAAACCGAGTGCCGACGCCCGCTCGCTCTAATGCCCCTGCATCTCTTAAGCTTTGCTGTGACTGCGTCACTGTATCGTCAGCAATTCGTACGTCCGAGTCCGACTGCTGCATGTCGTAGTAGTCGTTACTGACATTTAGCCGGAGCTGCTCGGCCAACACTTCTACTTGAAGCTGCTGCAAGCGGATTTGCTCTTCTCGGGCACGAATGGTGGAGGATCGCTGCCCCGATGTAAAAACGTCATAGTCAATGCGAAGTGAGCCACCTAAGGTAGTTATCACGTTGTCTTCGATCCGGGTCGCCCCATCAAACGGATTGGTATCCGTGCCCCCATTGGGATTTTCTTGCAGATCCAGACTGCCTTGCGCGTTCACAGTAGGCAGATTAGCGGCCTGCGCTTCTCTCAACAGAGCTCGATTTCGCTCTAGTTCTAGCTCGGCTGAATAGAGTTCCCGGTTGTTGCGGCGAGCCAAATCCACTGCCTGCTGTAGCGTAATCGGCTGGGTCTGCCGAATCCGCACGTCGTCTGGCGTGGTGGGAAATAGTAGCGGGTTAGGATCGGGTTCCAACTCTTCTGGGAAGCTGGTTGAGGGAGATAGAGTCGGTTGCTCTGGAGTCGCGTCGGGGACTGGAGCCGCTTCAAGCGTCGGCATTGGCTCGGGTGCAGCGGTTGGCAGCGGCTCAGCTTGGGCAACGACAGCAGATGGTCGAGTGGTTGCCCCAGTAGTTGCTTCTGAGATCGCGCTAGGCTGCTCATCTGGCTGGGCGGCTGCCACCTGAGTTGTCGCCACCTGAATTGCCAC
>JAYUYI010000845.1:0-2364 GCA_043752545.1 Thermoleptolyngbya sp. | reverse complement strand
CTACCATGGTCTGGAGCTTGGCAGACGCTTTGGGAATATTTTCAAAAAACAGCAGCGCTTCTTCTGCTGTCATGTTGAGCACATCGGAAATAGACTTGCCCTTGTACTTCACTTGCAGCGTTTCGCGGTTATAGCGCGCGCCCTTACACACCTCGCACTGCACATACACATCCGGCAAGAAGTTCATCTCGATTACATTTACGCCTTGCCCACCGCACGCTTCGCAGCGTCCGCCTTTAACGTTGAACGAAAACTGTCCGGCTTTGTACCCGCGCGCCTTGGCCTCAATCGTTCCAGAAAACAGGTCGCGGATGATGTCGAAGACGCCCGTGTAGGTCGCCGGGTTAGAACGCGGAGTGCGACCAATGGGGGATTGATCAATCACAATCGCTTTATCCAAGGCGCTCAACCCTTCGATTTCGTCCATCTCGCGAGGCTGGGGAACTTTGCGGCCAAAATGGTGTTGCAGCGCCGGGTAGAGCAGCTCGTTAATCAGGGTCGATTTGCCAGAGCCGGAAACGCCAGAGACGCATACCAGTTTGCCCAGCGGAATATCGACATCAACATGCTTAAGGTTGTTGCGATGGGCTTGGCGCATTGTCAGCGCCCGTCCACTGCCCTTGCGCCGTTCGGCTGGGGTATGAATCACGCGTCGCCCCGATAGGTATGCGCCCGTCAGCGACTCGGGGGCATCTAGCAAGTTTTGCAGAGAGCCGTGGGAGGTAATGCTGCCGCCATGCACCCCAGCACCCGGCCCAATATCGACCAAATAGTCCGCCGCACGAATCGTATCTTCGTCGTGTTCCACCACAATCAGAGTGTTGCCCAGATCGCGCAGCCGATTGAGGGTATGCAGCAACCGATCGTTGTCGCGTTGGTGTAGCCCAATGCTGGGTTCATCTAGCACGTAGAGCACGCCCGTTAGCCCCGAGCCAATTTGGGTAGCTAGCCGAATCCGCTGCGCCTCGCCGCCCGATAGCGTCATGGCGGTGCGGTCGAGGGTGAGGTAATCGAGTCCTACGTCTAGCAAAAACTGGAGTCGGGCTTTAATTTCTTTGAGTGCCAAGTCGCCAATTTGCGCCTGCCGCCCACTCAGCTGCATGTTGTTAACCCGGCTGAGGCACTCACGGATTGACATACTGGTCAGATCTTTGATCCGAAACTGCCCCAGCCGCACGGCCAGCGATTCTGGTTTGAGACGATCGCCCTTACAAACTTCACAGGGCTGATCGACCAAGTACTGCTCTAGCTTTTGCTTAAATGGTTCCGAGGTCGATTCTCGATACTGCCGCTCTAGAATGGGCAGTGCGCCTTCATATTTGCGGTGATAGCCTTTTTCCTCACGATAGCGGGAGTCAGATTCGATATAGATTTTCTCGTTGGTGCCATACAAAATTACCTGCTGCTGGTCGGGGGTAAGCTTGTTCCAAGGCGTTTGGATTTCAAACCCAAACGCTTGCCCAACGCCGTAGAGCAACGAAAAATAGTAGGTGTTATCGCGCTCAGACCAGGGGGCGATCGCCGCATATACAGGCAGGCTAGGATCGGGCACCACCAATTCTGCCGAGAACGTCCGCAGACTGCCTAGACCGTGACAGTTGGGGCAAGCGCCGTAGGGTGAGTTGAACGAAAATAAGCGCGGTGACAGCTCTTCCATGACTGCGCCATGTTGAGGGCAGGCAAAGTTTTCAGAAAACACCAGCTCCAGGGATTTGGGTGCCGCGTTGTCAGCCGCATCATTGGGGTCACCGTAGCGTCCGGCGGGTTCTGCGGCCATGTCAGGTAGCACCGGTAGCTGCACATCGGAATGGGTTGGAAACGCGACGACATTGTCGGTATCGGGCAGCGTCGCGTCGATGATGGCAATCCCTTCAGCGCGCTTCAGGCAAGTCGCCAGCGAGTCTACCAATCGCTCTTGAATGTTGTCTTTTTTGACCAGGCGATCGACCACAATTTCAATATTGTGAAACTGGTTTTTGTCGAGTTCAATGTTGTCGCTGAGTTCGCGCACTTCGCCATCGACGCGAATGCGGACAAAGCCCTCGGCAGCTAAAGCCGAAACCAATTTCTTGTGAGTGCCTTTTTTTCCGCGTACCACGGGTGCCAGAATCTGGAATTTGGTTCGTTCTGGCAGTGCCAGCACCTGATCCACCATTTGGTCGATGGTCTGCGGGGCAATGGAGCGATCGCACTGCGGACAATGCGGCTCGCCTGCCCGCCCGTATAGCAGCCGCAGATAGTCGTAGATTTCGGTCACCGTCCCAACGGTGGAACGCGGGTTGTGTGAGGTAGACTTTTGGTCAATCGAAATGGCCGGACTGAGTCCTTCGATCGCGTCTACGTCAGGCTTATCGACCTGTCCCA
>JAYUYI010000844.1:0-2367 GCA_043752545.1 Thermoleptolyngbya sp. | reverse complement strand
CCTTACCACCTGCGGCGTCTACCAGCGCCACGGTTTCTTGCCCCGCCGCTTCGTTCAGATCGACCACGGCGATCGCCGCGCCTTCTTTGGCAAACAGCAGCGCCGACTCACGACCGATGCCGCTACCTGCGCCCGTAATCAATGCAACTTTATTCGCTAAACGCATAGATGAGTTCCTGGTATTTGACCTGTTATTTGATCTGTTATTTTCTGTTATTTAAAGGGCGATGCAATCCATTAAGCATGCTCCCGAGCGGCAATGACCGAGCTGACAAACCCTTGAAAAAACCGTTGATGCACGGGCGCATCTAAGGATAATTCGGGGTGCCACTGCACGGCGACCAGCCAGGGATGCTGTTGGTGTTCGATCGCTTCGATCAGGCCATCTTTTGCCTGGGCGACGACTGTCCAGACGGGGGCGATCGCCTTCACAGCCTGGTGATGCCAAGAGACGACGCTGATCGTAGGGGCGATCGCGCTAGTTCCCAGGAGCTGCGCCAGACGGCTATCGGGGCTAACTTGGACGGTGTGCTCTACAGGACGACGGGGGTAGTCGAGGCGATGTAGGGTGAGATAGCCATACACATCGGGGACATGGGTGACCAAATCGCCGCCAGTGGCCACATTCAGCATCTGCATGCCGCGACAAATCCCCAATGTAGGAATGTTGGCGCTCAAAGCCGCTTTGGCCAAGGCCAGCTCAAACGTATCGCGTTCTGCATCGACCAAATACACGCTGGGGTGAGCCTCTCCGCCATAAAGCGCTGGGTCAATGTCACCCCCGCCCGCCAAAATCAACCCATCTAAGGCCGTCAGTAATGGCGTGGAGTCGGCTGGGTGAGGCGGTAGCAGGACTGGAATCCCTCCCGCAAGGGCGATCGCATCCACATAGGCTCCCGGCAGCGTAAACTCCCCAGACTCCGTGCGGTGGTAGGTGGTGATGCCAATAATAGGTAAGGGGCGATTAGGCACGTTCAAAATAGCGGGCGCGCTCCCAGCTCGTCACGACTTGATCAAACTTGCGCTGCTCGGTGCGGAAGAAGTGCAGGTAGTGCTCCACCACCTCCGTGCCCAAAGCCGTCCGCGCCCACTCGCTAGTGTCGAGGGCGTGAATCGCCTCATTTAAGCTGTGGGGCACCTGAGGTAAATCTCGGGCTTCGTAGACATCGCCTTCAAACATCGCGGGCGGCTCAATTTGATTCTGAATACCGTCTAGCCCAGCCGCCAGCGTTACCGCAAACGCGAGGTAGGCATTGGCATCGGCTCCGGGGGCGCGACACTCTAACCGCAGCGACGAACCATGCCCCAAAATGCGGAAGCCCGCTGTGCGATTGTCATAGGACCAAGCGATTCCCGTGGGCGCAAACGAGCCAGCCACATAGCGCTTATAGGACGTAGGATACGGCGCATAAAATGGGAAAATTTCCCGAATGTGAGCCATCCAACCGCCCAAAAACCAGCGGAACAGCGGTGAGCTATGCACCGGGCCAAAGGGTTCCTCGCCTGGAAACAGCGCCTCTCCTGCCGCATTCCACAAGCTGGCATGCAGGTGCATACTGGAACCCGCAAATCGCTCATCCCACTTAGCCATAAAGGTAATGGCAACGTTGTTTTGCCACGCGATTTCCTTGGCGGCGTGCTTGTATAGCGTGTGGCGATCGGCCATTTCCAAAAAATCGCAGTAGCGCAGGTTAATTTCTTGCTGCCCCGGACCCCATTCACCTTTGGAAGACTCCACCGGAATCCCAGAGCGGTCGAGGTGTTTGCGAATCGCCCCAATCAAAAATTCTTCCTTGGTGCCCTGAAAAATGTGGTAGTCCTCAATGTAGCTGCCAATCGGTTGCAGGTCGTGGTAGTTTTTGCGGCGCGCCTCTTCATACGTGTCAGAAAAGACATACAGCTCTAGCTCCGATGCACCCATGGCCGTGTAGCCCAGCGCCTTGACTCGGTCGAGCTGTTGCCGCAGAATATTGCGCGGCGCGATCGCCACCAGCTCATCTTTTTCTTCGCTGTACACGTCGCAAATCACGATCGCCGTTTTCTCTAGCCAGGAGGCGTAGCGCAAGGTGGTGAGGTCGGGCACCAGCCGAAAATCGCCGTAGCCCGTCGCCCAACTGGTGAACTTGTAACCGGGCACCGGATCCATTTCCATGTCGCAGGCCAGCAGGTAGTCGCAGGCATGGAACCCATCCTTTAACACGTCGTTGACAAAAAAGTCGCCCGTAATCCGCTTGCCCACTAACCGCCCATAGAGGTCAGGGAAAACAGTCAAAATAGTTTCAATCTGCTCGTCGGCCACCAGTTGCTTTAACGTCTCGACATCGAGCATTCCGCGTACGTTGGGTTTATTCATGCGTAAAAGCCGAA
>JAYUYI010000843.1:0-2371 GCA_043752545.1 Thermoleptolyngbya sp. | reverse complement strand
GGGTCTATCACGGCCAAATTGCCATCACCCACTGGCAACCGGCGTTTGGGTTGAATGATGCAACTCCGCAGGTGCCGCTGCAATTTCGGCTACAGGCGATGGGGCAGGTGGTGCTACAGCTAGCCCAGCGACCGTGGCTGTTGGGGTTGGCGATGGGGCTGCTGATATTTTTTCAGGTGGGGCTATGGGCGATCGCGTTCTTGATGAGCCTGGGGTTTGCCCTTGTCTTGGCCGACCATTGGATGCCATGGCTGCTGGCAATGCATCCCACCTCGTTCAGTCGGGTTGATCCATTGTTTGGGCTAGACATTGCCTTTTATATTTGCCGCCTACCGATTTGGGAACTGCTGGCCTATTGGGGAGTGGGGCTGTTTACCCTGGCGTTTGTATCGGTTTGTTTGGTCTATTTGCTCTCAAATCACAGCCTCAGCGATGGCAAGTTTTTAGGATTTTCCTGGCTTCAACGGCGGCATCTATGCGGCCTGGGCGGTTGGCTGATGCTGGCGATCGCGCTCAACTACTGGCTCGACCGATACGAATTGCTGTATTCGACCACCGGGATTGCCTATGGAGCAGGCTACACCAACGCAACGGTGAAGGTGCCACTCTACAGCGTCCTTAGCGTCGCGGCGCTGATGCTAGCGCTGCTGTTGCTGCGGCGCTCGACTGGCTCCACCCGCAATGGATTGCGGAAAGCCCGTCCGCCGATCTCGGCAGCGTCACGCCGCCGTTCTCTGCCGCTAGGGCAGGCAGGTCAGGCGGTGGCGAGTGTGCCGAATCCTTTTTTGCCGCTGTTGCTCTATTTGGGGGTGGCTGCGATCGCCACTTATCTATTGCCTGTGGTGGTTCAAGGACTGGTGGTGCAGCCCAACGAATTAGCCTTAGAACGACCGTATCTAGAACGCACCCTGGCGCTGACCCGAGCCGCCTTCGACTTAGAAAAAATTCAGGTCGATGTGTTTGATCCCCAAACCAACCTAACTACAGAATCGCTGCGCCAAAATGCCCTGACGATCGACAATATTCGCCTATGGGATACCCGCCCCCTATTAGAAACCAATCGGCAGCTGCAGCGAATTCGCCCCTACTACGAGTTTCCCGGCGCAGACATTGATCGCTATGTGCTGCCCACCGCTCAAGGCACCCTAGGCCAGCGCCAAGTCCTGATTGCAGCCCGCGAGCTGGACTATCGCAGCGTCCCGGCTGAGGCTCAAACCTGGGTCAACCAGCATCTCATTTATACCCATGGCTATGGGTTCACCCTCAGCCCGGTGAATAGTGCGATGGAAGGCGGTTTGCCCGATTATTTTGTCCAGGGGATTGAGCAAGCCGTCAGCGATCCGCTAGTGCGACAAACGATCCCGATCGATCAGCCCCGGATTTATTTTGGAGAGCTGACCGATGCCCATGTCATTGTGAACACCCGTGTGCGTGAGTTAGATTATCCCAGCGGTGGCGATAATGTCTACAACACCTACGACGGGCAGGGCGGCATTGGCATTGGAGCCTACTGGCGGCGACTGACGTTTGCCAAACACCTGCGCGATTGGCAGATGTTATTCAGTGAAGAGCTAACCGACCAAAGCCGTCTGCTGTTTCGCCGCACTATTGCCAGCCGCGTGCGGGCGATCGCCCCCTTCCTGCGGTTTGATGCCGATCCCTATTTGGTAATAGCCGATGCGGGCCAAGAGTTTGGCCGCTCCGGCGCTAGGGCGCGATCGCTAGCGTCACCGCCCCCATCTCCCAATTATCTCTACTGGGTGATCGATGCCTACACGACCAGCGATCGCTACCCCTATTCCGACCCACGCGGCAATCCCTTCAACTACATCCGCAACTCCGTCAAAGTAGTCGTTGATGCGTACAACGGCACGGTGCAGTTTTTCATTGCCGACGACCAGGATCCGCTGATTCAAAGCTGGAGTCGAATTTTCCCAGGATTACTGCAACCGCTAGCCGCCATGCCGCCCGCCCTGCGCAGCCATATTCGCTACCCGCAAGATTTCTATCAGGTGCAGTCTGACCAGCTGATGACCTATCACATGACTGATCCCCAAGTCTTTTATAACCGCGAAGACGAATGGCGCGCCCCCAACGAAATCTATGGCGATCAAACGCAGCTGGTGAATCCCTACTATGTGATCATGGAACTTACCAGCGACGCCAGCGAAGAATTTGTGCTGCTGCGACCGTTCACACCCACGCAACGCACCAACCTAGTGGGGTGGTTAGCGGCACGCTCAGACGGCAACAACTACGGCAAAATGCTGCTCTACCAGTTTCCCAAACAAGAGTTGGTGTTTGGCCCCGAGCAAATAGAAGCCCGCATCAACCAAGATCCAATTATTTCTCAGCAAATTGCGTTGTGGAA
>JAYUYI010000842.1:0-2373 GCA_043752545.1 Thermoleptolyngbya sp. | reverse complement strand
AACCAACATTCATAACGCTTTACAGATCGCTGATCCAAGGCTGACTTAACCCGTATTAAAACAGCCTACAAGATTAGCGGCTATTAAGGAAGCAAATTTATTAAGTTGCTTCGAGAGCACGTTAATCAAAAAATATTTTCATTTCTTATGTTAAATCCCGCGTCCAATGTAGACACTCCAACCGCAATTCAACTTCTGATTGTTGAAGATGAACCCAGTCTGGCACTCGCCTTACAAGAAACCTTAGAGTCGTTAGGATATATCGTCCTTGGTGTCGTCGATTCTGCGATCGCCGCCATCGAAACAGCCGCAGCGCGTCGCCCAAACTTGGTGTTGATGGACATTGAACTACAGGGTGAGATCGACGGGATTCACGCAGCAGAGGAAATCTGGAACCAGCTGCACATTCCTGTGATTTATTTGAGCAAGCAGGCCGACAAACGTACGCTCGATCGAGCAGCCCTGACTGTCTCATTTGGCTATCTGCTCCAACCTGTTACGGCTCCAGAGCTTTATGTTGCAATTCAAACTACTTTAAACCGCTACCATCGCGAACAGTTCCTTGCCCTTGAACATACCCGACAACTAGACATTCAACGGGCAGAAATGCAGAAGATGCAGCAGCTCAAAGAAAACTTTTTAGCCATGACCTCCCATGAACTGCGCACCCCTTTATCTAACATTAAGCTAGCAATTCGACTCTTAGAAACCGTTTTAGCTCGGCAAGACCTGTCCACCTTACAAGACCAGACAACGGCTCAAGCACTCGATCGCTACCTAACAATTTTGCGCGATCAATGTGACCAAGGGCTAAACACAGTCAACGATTTACTCGACATCCGCTCAATTGATGCCGATGAGTTTCCGTTAGAGTTGATGCCCATTCAACTAGAATACTGGCTGCCTCACCTCATTGAAGTGTTTCAAGCCCAAATCCAAGTACAGCTACAAAGCCTACAAATCACCATCTTTCCCAATCTCCCTGCCCTTGTCTCTGATTTATCTGTCTTGACCCGGATTATCTCCGAATTGGTCAGTCGTGCCTGTAGCTATACGCCAGCCGGCGGTCAGATCAACGTGAGCGCTCAACCCCTAACGGTATCTCAACCGTCAGCGATTCAAGCGGTTAACTCAGAGTGGATGCAACTCCAAATTAGCAACTCTGGCGATGACATTCCCCTGAATGAACAGGCTCATATATTTGAACCGTTCTATCGCATTCCTCAAAATGACCAATGGAAATATGGCGGCACCGGGCTAGGGCTAGCACTCGTGAAGAAGCTAGTCGAGCATCTGATGGGCACGATTGAGGTCACAAGCGAATCAGGATGGACGATCTTTACCCTGCGCCTGCCGCTTAACGCTAGCCCAGAGGTCAACCAATAGCCGTCGGTCAGCAGTCGATCAGCGGTCACACCACGCTACGATGGGGGCGTTGGTTTGCCTGCGCAGAGCGCGGATCGCCATTCCAGACCATGACTGGAGCAGCATGAGTAGCCCTACCCTCCACGGATACGACACCTTCCTCCAAACCCTCAAGGAGCGGATTAGCAGTGCCCAAGTGCGCGCTGCGTTGGCCGTCAACCGAGAACTGGTGCTGCTGTACTGGCAACTGGGGTGCGATATTTTGAGCCGACAGCAACAGCAAGGCTGGGGGGCAAAAGTAATCGATCGCCTCGCCAAAGACCTGCAAAAAGCCTTCCCTGAGATGAAAGGCTTTTCACGTACCAATCTGCTGTATATGCGCGCCTTTGCCGCCGCCTACCCTGACGAGCAATTTGTCCAGCAGGCCGCTGGACAAATCCCGTGGTTCCACAACTGCACCTTGCTGGACAAAGTCAAAGACCCGCAGGCTCGCCGCTGGTATATCGAGCAAACCATCCAAAACGGCTGGAGCCGCAGTATTTTGACCCACCAGATTGGGGTTGATTTATACCATCGCCAGGGCGTTGCCACCACTAATTTTAGTAAAACCCTGCCCGCCCCCCAGTCAGACTTGGCCCAGCAGGTGCTCAAAGATCCGTACAACTTTGACTTCCTGAGCCTAGGCAAAGAAGCGCAAGAGCGAGATTTAGAGGCGGCTCTAGTCGATCACATCCGCGACTTTCTGCTGGAACTAGGCGTTGGATTTGCCTTTGTCGGCAGTCAGTTTCCGCTCCAGGTGAGTGGCAAAGACTATCGCCTCGACCTGCTGTTCTACCACTTTCGGCTACACTGCTTTGTGGTCATTGACCTTAAAACTCTGGAATTTGAACCCGAATTTTCGGGCAAGATGAACTTCTACGTGTCGGCGATTGACGACCTATTGCGCAGCCCTGATGACAACCCGACCATCGGCATGATTTTATGTAAAACACACGATCAAACCATTGT
>JAYUYI010000841.1:0-2383 GCA_043752545.1 Thermoleptolyngbya sp. | reverse complement strand
GGGATCGAGAGAGTCGGGAAATTTTGATCTACCCAGTTGAACCCGTTTCAGCAAATACTCGCGTTGAAATCGTACTCTCTAACGTCCGCAACCCTCGAACCGGTGGAACCCACTACTTCAATGCTCTAGTGCGAACCCCAGGCGATATCCCCCTCCGGCGCTATCTTGGCACCTGGATTATCAGCATTGGTCGAGAATGATGGCTAAATCGGGTTTTGGGGTGCTGGCGAGCCATCATCAACGGCCAGAAGACGCCACAAAAAAGCTTGCTCTAGTTTATAGCTCTGCCAGTACTTTAATGATACGATTGTAGACTGTGACTTTTTGTCAAAAAAATACTCGGAGTGATGGCTCATGACCAAGCGAACCCTAGGGGGAACGTCCCGCAAACGCTTGAGAAAATCTGGCTTTCGGGCACGGATGCGTACCAAGAATGGGCAACGTGTAATTAAAGCGCGCCGAACCAAAGGGCGGGCTAGGCTTGCGGTTGCCTAGTCATATCGGGCGGCTAGCAGTGGCTAACACTGGGAGATGACAGTCAGTTTCCTAGTGAACGTCATTAGTCTGCTATGGTGACTTCACTACTTTTTCCTCGGTGACCTGTTTCCAATCAGGCAGTTTGTGGCTCTTCCTCAACGATATCGGCTCAGGCATCGACGAGATTTCAGTGCGGTCTATCGCGCTGGGCTACGACGAGATGCTCCTCATCTTTCGTTAAGAGCCTTGCCGATAGCGGACGGTCATACTAGTTTACATTCAGCTAATTTAGACTCAGCCCAGTCTCAACTAGCTGTTGTACCAATACCGCAGCCAACCCGAATTGGAGTTTCAATTAGCCAAAAGGTCAGCAAGCTTGCGGTGGTGCGAAACCGCATTAAGCGACGGATTCGGGCTGCCTTACGGCAGCTCATACCCGAGCTACTTCCAGGCTGGTTGGTAGTGATTACCGTACGTCCCAGCGCGGTAGAGTGTTGTTATGAAGAATTTCTGCAAGAATTAAAGCAGTTGCTGACAAAAGCAGAGGTGCTTGATGGCGGTTCAGGAAGACGTTTTTTATGAAGGCGGTCCAGCCCTAGGAGATTTGATTTTTCATCTCTTCTTAGGGCTAACAGTGATCTGCTTACCCTTAGCAGTGGGTGCTACGGTGCGAGCCTTGTGGTTACGCTACCGCATCACTAGCCGGCGCATTTCGATCACCAGCGGATGGATGGGGCGCGAGCGCTCAGACATCATCTACTCCGAAGTTTCTAGTTTGGTGACCGTACCCCGTGGATTGGGAGCTTGGGGCGATATGGTGCTCACGCTCAAAGACGGTAGCCGACTAGAGCTTAGGGCAATGCCTCGCTTTAGGGAAACAGCTGATTATATCAACGAACAAATTGCAAGTCGAGGACAGAAAGCCGCCGCCTAACTGCGGTACAAACCTGGCCGACCTGCAAATATTTTAGATACAGTTAGGCTGAGATGAGTTTAGATTTGGGCCTACGCAAAAGCTCAGGCCAACGTTCAGAGCAGTCCAGACCACGAAGGTAGACATAGAGCACATGGATTTTGGCGTCGGTTTTCTCTCAAACAAGGTGATGTTGCCGATCCTAGATTTTTTCTATGGGATCGTGCCTAGCTATGGTCTAGCCATCGTGGCTCTGACACTCGTGGTTCGCTTCGCCCTCTATCCCTTGAGTGCTGGCTCTATTCGCAACATGCGACGGATGCGGGTTGCTCAACCAGCTATGCAAAAGCGCGTCAAGGAAATTCAAGAGCGCCACAAGGAAGAGCCTGCTAAACAGCAGGAAGAGATGAGCAAGGTCTATAAAGAATTTGGCAATCCGCTGGCGGGTTGTTTTCCAGTGGTGCTACAGATGCCGATTCTGTTTGCACTATTCGCCACCCTGCGAGGATCGCCATTCTCTGACATCAACTATGCGGTTAATTTGCAGATCCTTCCCAAAGAACAAATCGAGCAAATTCAGCCTCAGGCTTACTTGACCGAGCCACACAACATTTACGTATCCGATGGTGTTCACGTTCCCATCGCAGCTCTGGTTCCTGGTGGGACTCAACTAGCGGTCGGTGAGACCACTAAGGTCGATTTTCAGACAGTTTCTGGCCAGCCTCTACGGGACGTGTTAACCGAATACCCTGATACAGAAATCGCACCCGTCTGGACAGTGACCAAGGGCGAGGGTCTGGTTCGAATTGCTGAAGATGGCTCGATTGAAGCGCTTCAGCCGGGGGATGTGACGCTTCAAGGTACGGTTCAAGGGTTGGCAGCGAAGAAAGGGTTTTTGTTTATTGATGCATTAGGTCGAGTGGGGGCGTTTGACCAAGATGGCACTATTCATTGGGATATTGTTGGGATGGTCATCTTTTTTGGGTTGAGCCT
>JAYUYI010000840.1:0-2386 GCA_043752545.1 Thermoleptolyngbya sp. | reverse complement strand
CCTCAAAACGCGTCACAATAAACAAACCCTTCACCCCAACCTAATCTAACAACCCCTCGCCAGCCCACCTATTTTTCCATTCATTCTTCATCCTTCCCGCTTCATCCTCCTTTCCCCATGTCCCTCCCCCGGCTCCACCCCGACACCATTGAAGAGGTCAAACAGCGCGCCGACATTGTAGACGTGGTGTCTGAGTATGTGGTGCTGCGTAAACAGGGAAAAGACTTCACCGGGCTATGCCCCTTTCACGACGACAAGTCACCCAGCTTTAGCGTTAGCCCCAGCAAGCAGTTTTACTATTGCTTTGGCTGTGGAGCCGGGGGCAACGCCATCAAGTTTTTGATGGAATTGGGCAAACGACCGTTCGGGGAAGTGGTGCTCGATTTGGCGCGGCGCTACCAAATATCAGTCAAAACGCTCGAACCTGCCGAGCGGCAAGAACTCCAGCGGCAGGTTTCTCTGCGAGAGCAGCTCTACGAAATTTTGGCGGTAACGTCAAAATTCTACGAACATGCCCTGCAACAGCCCCAAGGAGCGGCGGCGCTTGTCTATTTGCAGGAGGCGCGACGGCTGCAACCAGAAACCATCCAACAGTTTCAGTTGGGCTATGCTCCCGGCGGCTGGCAGACGCTGTATAGCTACTTGGTCGAGCAAAAGCGCTATCCGGTAGACCTAGTTGATCAAGCGGGCATGGTTGTCCCTCGGCAGGGTGGAGGCGGCTATTACGATCGGTTCCGCGATCGCCTGATCATCCCGATCCACGATTTGCAAGGGCGGGTGATTGGCTTTGGCGGCAGAACCTTGACCGACGAACAGCCCAAATACCTCAACTCGCCCGAAACCGAGCTATTTGATAAAGGCAAACTGCTATACGGCCTGGATCGGGCGCGGGCAGCGATCGCCAAAGACGATGGTGCAATTGTGGTCGAAGGCTACTTTGACGCGATTGCCCTGCATGCGGCTGGCATCAGCAACGTGGTCGCCTCCTTGGGCACCGCCCTCAGCCTGCCCCAAATTAAACTGCTGCTGCGCTACACCGAATCGAAGCGAATTATCTTTAATTTTGACGCCGATGCTGCTGGCGAAAAAGCCGCCACTCGCGCCATTGGCGAACTGGCCGACTTGGCCTACAAAGGCGAAGTGCAGCTGCGGATTTTGAACCTGCCCCAAGGCAAAGACCCGGACGAGTTCCTCAAAAACCACCCCACCGCTGCCTATCAAACCCTGGTGAAAGAGGCACCGCTGTGGTTAGATTGGCAGATTCAGCAGATGTTGGCTACCAAAGATCTGTCCCAGTCTGACCAATTTCAGCAAAGCATCCAGGCTGTGGCGCAACTGCTGGGTAGCCTGCCCAATGCCAGCCTGCGCACCCACTACATCCATCGCTGTGCCGAACTGCTGAGCCAGGGCAATGGGCGGCTAGCGGTGCAGCTAGAAACCGATCTGCGGACGCAGGTGCGGGGGCAACGCTGGCATGGGCGATCGCAAAAATGGCAAACCAAGGGCGATCGCACCCTGCTAGAAGAATCTGAAGCCCAGCTGCTGCGCCTGTACCTGCACCTGCCCACTTGCCGGGAGCATGTGCATGAGGCATTAGAATCACGCGATTTAGACTTCAGTATTTCCCACCATCGCGTCTTGTGGCAGCAGATTTTGGAATTCACCCGCTCAGCTGTAGACTCAGACCCTGCACCCGTCTCGCCTGATCTACTCTCGCGGCTGCAAGACCGCATCAGCGAACATCCAGACCCTTTAGAGCATCTGTATCTACTATTTCAACTGGACGAAAAAAATCAGTATGACCTGCGCCGCTCAGCGCTGGTGATTCGGGGGGCGATCGCCTGCATGGAGCGGGTGATGTGCGAAAAGCGCCGCCGTCATTTCTTAGACCTGTGGCAAAAAACAGACTGCGCCACTGATCCAGAGCTAGGGCAATCTTACCAACAGCAGGTGTATCTAGAAACCCAGCGAATTGAAGCCCTCGACCGCGAACAACGCCTCACCACTTTTGCCGATCTGGCTCAAAGCCCGTGGGTGGGTGAGCCTCTGGAGCTGTAGGGAGATGGGTTGTTAAGAAATTTTGAGTTTTGAGTTTTGAATTTTGAGGTGACTGTATTAACTCAAAACTCAAAACTAACCCTCACGGGCAATCTAACGTGTCATAGGTCTGACGCCCTGTGACCGGATTGGTGCCCTCAGCCACCGCACAGAGCTTTTGCTGCACGTCATCCCGCAGCATGGCATCGGTAAAATCTGCGCCTGTGATGGTCGCGCCATCAAACTTAGCGTTAAAGGCAAATGCCCCTTCTAATACCGCATTGGTTAGATTTGCCCGCACTAATCGCGCCGAGTCTAGCGTTGAGTTGATCAAGTTGGCGTTCTCCAA
>JAYUYI010000839.1:0-2388 GCA_043752545.1 Thermoleptolyngbya sp. | reverse complement strand
ATTAATCGATCGCATGGCCTGAAAGTCACCTTGAATATCGTAGGAAATAGACAAGCCAGGTAGAGATAGCAAATCAAAATCTGAACCACTGATTGGATTGCTAACTCGGGTGCGGGTGCCTAGGGGAGTACGCGCCACGAGCAACTCTACCCGAGGGCGCAGAGTGGGGTTGCCAGCAGCAGTGTCTGGACTGCTGGCGGTGGGTGCATTGCTCACCACCGCCATTTTGATGCTGCCGATATTTAGCCCAAAGGAGCCTGTAACGTCGCCAGGAATTTGATAATTCATAATGCTATGGGCGATCGCCACCGCTCGGTCTGAGTCGGTAGCATTGCGCGCCGCTTTGTTGCCCAACCCACCCAAGCCGGCCACGACCAACAACAAGGCTCCAGTTGCGATCGCCATCCCTTCCCAAACGCTGACGTGGTGCTGAGTAATGGGAGGAGAAGCCATAGGAAGGATGAGGGATGAAGGGTGAGGGATGAAGGATGAAGAACGTTCGGCTTAAATCTGGTTTCTTGCTTTCAATTGTAGATATCGATCGACCAGTTGATCGGAGATTTGATTGGCGGGAGCGTCTAGGATCAAGACGCCTTTGGCTTTGAGTTTGGCGAGAGCAAGCTGGCGTTGAGCGAGCAGGTCGAGAGCGACGGCGCGGCTGTATCCGTTGGCGATGTTGGCGATGGGGGTATGGGCGCGGCTGTCTACTTGGGGGTCGCGCAGGGCGATACAAAAGGGCAAGTAGCGCGGGGCAAGGCGGCTCAGGGCGGCCAATAGTTCGGCGGAGGCGGTTTCGTCGATGAGGTCGGTGAGCAATACCACCAGAGCGCGGCGGCTTTGCTGCTGAGTCAGCAGGGTGACGGCACTGGGGTAGTCGGGTTCGAGCATGGTGGGTTCGAGTGGGGTGAGCCGCTCGATTAGTTTGGGCAGTTGGTGGGTGCCGCGCTCGGGCGGAATCCAGGTATGCATTTGGCGATCGAATACCCCCATACCAACGCGATCGCCCCGATTTAGTGCGGTCAGCGCCAGCGCCAGCCCCGCATTTAGCCCCCAGTCAAACCGGCTTAGCCCCCGCACCTGAGCCGTCATCAGCCGTCCGCCATCTAGCAAAATGATTAACGTTTGCTCCTGCTCTGGTTCTAGCACCCGCACCAGTAATTGGCTTTTGCGGGCAGTCGCTTTCCAATCGACAAAGCGCAGGTCATCGCCCATACTGTAGTCGCGCAGTTCGGTAAATTCGGTACCGGTGCCCATCCGCCGCGCCTTGCGAATGTTGCCCGTCGTTTGTAGCGCCAGCCGCACGGAAAGCGATCGCAGCCCGATCAAATCGGGATAAACCGCTACGGTAGCCGCCTGAGGCATCTGCCAATCGTGCCATGCCAACCCCCATGCGCCCAGCTGCCGCACCTGGATATTGCCCCAACGGTATTCGCCCCGCTGGCTCGGCAACACCGTGTAGGTTAATGCTTCCGTCTGGTTAGGCGGCAGCGCAATTTGGAGCAGATCGGTAGACCCCGTAAACGCCGCCGGATAGTCATCTCGAATCTGCAACTGCGCGGCGCGATCGCCTGTTTGCACCGTGAGCTGTACCGGGTTCTGCCGCCCAATCGACAGCTTTGATAGCGGCTGACGGCTAACCTGCACCCGATGCCCCTGCACGCTCCTGCCATCCCAAACCCCCAACCCCAGCACCACCAAGTCATAGACCAAGGTCGCCCCCAGCGCGATCGCCAACATCGACGGATTGGTTCGCTCACCGCCGAGGAGCGCGATCGCCAACCCCACAACGGTACCCAGCAGCAACAATTGGTAAAGACGAAGGGAGGGAAGCATGGGGAAGGATGAAGGATGAAGGAGGAAGGATGAGGGATGTTAGCGTACTCGTTTCGAGAAGCACGCTGTGCAACGCATAGGAAGTAGCTTGCGTCGGCGCAGCAGTTGATCCAAGCGGTAGGGTGCTGTTAGCGCCAGCGTAACGCACCCCCATGATGGAATGGGCGATCGGGTGTGCGATCGCCGCTCATTCCATCGCCATCCCTATGGTCGTTGTCGCCGCCGGGTCAAAATGCTGACCACCTCACCTGGATTGGCACCGGGCAACAAACTGCTCCAATCCTTAGCGTTGGCGAACCCGCGTGCATGCAGGTCGTGAATGGTTTCACGCACCCAGTTGGGGCTGCTAATCAGCAAGATCCGCTGTTGCTCTTGGCCGGGTGCCAAGGGATGGAAATAGAGCGGCAAAATCAGCGGTAAGGGGCGAATTTCATCCTCATTCTCATCCTCACTATCCGTCAAAAAACTGCGGGCAATGGGCACATCAAACATCTCAATCATCGGGGTTCTCCTGCATTTTTGGCGTAAGAGGAAACCCCAAAAACCTAGCCACCC
>JAYUYI010000838.1:0-2389 GCA_043752545.1 Thermoleptolyngbya sp. | reverse complement strand
CCCCTCTAGCCATTATCGATAAACGCCGTCAGGCTCACAACGTTGCTGAAGTGATGAATGTGATTGGCGACGTGGCGGGTAAGACGGCTGTGTTAGTGGATGACATGATCGACACAGCTGGCACAATTTGTGAAGGAGCGCGATTGCTGCGGGCAGAAGGGGCGCGTCAGGTCTATGCCTGTGCGACTCACGCTGTCTTTTCACCGCCGGCATCCGAACGGCTAGCGGCTGGGCTGTTTGAAGAGGTAATTGTTACCAATACCATTCCAGTGCCAACCGAGCATCACTTCTCTCAGCTAACAGTGCTTTCGGTCGCCAATATTATCGGTGAGACCATCTGGCGGATTCACGAAGATAGCTCCGTCAGCAGCATGTTCCGCTAGGGTTGTTGCTAATCACTAAGGGATCTACGGCTTAATAAAGTCCGAATTTTTTGTGGGGTGGGCATCTTGCCCGCTCTTAATGACTGGGCGGGCAAGATGCCCACCCCACAAGAGATAGAGAAGATGGGGATTTTATTTTCTTGCAAGTCCCTAACTGGATCTAGGGTGGTGTTCGCTGGCTGAGTGCCCGCCAACCAACCTAGATCTGAACCTGAAAGCCCAGACCCTATCCCTGAACTGGATCATACCTGAACTGGATCGTCAAGGAGGAGGCTCTTACCTGCTTCGCTAGCTGGCACTTGGGTGTTGGTCGTGAGTTTATAGAAGTGGTCAAACCGAGCGGGTACGACGTCGGGTGGCAGGGTTTGGCTGCGGTTGGCAGTAAAGTCTTTCTGAAACTTGGTTAGGCGATCGCCCGTCCAAGGGTTGCGAGTGGGTACAATGCAGCGCTGACAGGGATTGCTGCTGAGCAAGGTGACTGCCCCAATTTGAACCGGCACCAGCTCTCCCGACTCGGCAAATAGCCGATCTTCCCAAAACGCAGGAGCCGCCTCAATCTCCAAATTGGCGCGGAAACGTCGCCGGACTTCTTCAACTGTCATCGCTGGGAACCAGGACGCGACGGCTTCTAGCGTGGCAACACTGACTACTGTTGGGCCTGAGGCATGCGTGTCGTCGGGGAAGCCCATGTATAAATTTTGCTGAATCAAGACGGGATAGCCAAAAAAGTCGCTGAACCAGGCTGCCAAAGCCGCTCGGTCTTGATCGAGGTGAAACCTGTGGCGATTGCTCTCTTCCTGCCGCCAAACTGTAACCATGCGACCCGCCAAATCGAACTCTGAGCGGATAGCGTGAATTTTCTCAGTGCGCTTGGCATTAATGACGTTGCCCTGGTGATCAAACAAGGCAAACTCGCGATCGTGAGTCAGTGCTCCGCCAGCCAGCACTGCTGCTTGAGGCACTTCAACCCCATCCAGCGATTTGATTGGGTAGACAAGAATTTTGGCGAGATGGGGCACAGGAAAAAGTCTCCGAGAAGGGTCTGGGGTGGCAGCAGACACCAGCATGGAACGCCTGACGCCGCTATCAAACTAATAAAATTGTTCCGACTGCAAGGCTAATCAAAATAGCATTGTACACAGCATGATCGGCGGTGCTGGCCGCAACCCCGGCGTCTTGAGCCTGAAGCGGACTATGACCCTGGCGCAAGTGGCGATCGTGAATGTATTTGTAGCGGCAGGCAAACAAAAAACCGGGCAAAATTAGCACCAAACCGCCCAGGATGGGAATCCCAGCGAGCAGGTGGACTAAGCCAAACTGGGTAGAGCGGACGGCAATTTGCCGCCAGGTATGGGCACCCCGGCGAAAAATCCGTTCTTCTAGACGCGCCCAAAACGGAATGCCAAACAACAGCAGCAGCCAGAAACTCAGAATAAAAATCGCTTCGTAGTCAATACTGGCGATCGCCCCCATCACCGTTTCAAGGGGTGTCCCAAAGGCATTCGACGCAGCATCAGCGATATTAGCCGTTGCCACTGTGGCGTTAGCCGATGAACTAGACGACTGGTCGAACAGATAAAAGGGCTGAAAAATAATGTTTCCCGGCTGACCAAACACCAAATTTGCCCAGCCCCATTTTAGGTAAGACGGCGCAATCTGGTCGGCAACGGTGTAGGTGAAGAGCGTCGCCACGACTGTGGCAAACGCCCGACCATAGGTCAGCCAATGGTGATGACAGTAGGTTTGCCAAACAAAGCCAACGCGCGATCGCTGCTTCCACAGATCTGCCACAATCAGCCCAATCATCCCCGCTGAAAACAGCATCGACAAGCCGTGCCGTACCGCTGCGGGCAACATCCCCTGCCCCCAACCCAGCAGCAGCAGCACACTCACCAACAGCAGCAGCCGATATTTGAGCGTTTGGCCTATGGTGCCGAGCAGGCGCAGCATCTGGGGGCGCGTGTCGCGACGGCTGAGATATCGCACCCACTGACCCGTCATCACCA
>JAYUYI010000837.1:0-2393 GCA_043752545.1 Thermoleptolyngbya sp. | reverse complement strand
ATGATAACGGATGCAGAATTCCTGGCGATGTCAGATGACGACAAGGCCAACTTCATTGCTGAACATCTCATTGAACAACCTCTGGATTACCCAAGTTTGCAGACTACTGGGCGAATATTGGAACACCTGGAAGGACTTGGACTCAACGTTCAGATATCTATCCTGCGGGGGAACGTCAGTGTGTCGGCCTATTCCTACCTAGGGGACGAAAGCTATCTGAGGGGTCGAATCTCCCTCTATCACTTTGATGATCCTGATCTTATAAGTATGGAACCAAACTCCGAGGCAATACATCATCACGCCATTGCGATCGCTGCCTTGATGGCGATGAATGTGATCGAGATCCCGGAAGAGTCGTTCTGATCCCGCACATCTCTAACAACAAATTTTTACCATGAATAACCGATTGGACATTCAATAGGTGTATCCGTACAGAGGGTGACGGGCGAAAAGTAGGCAATTTCAGGAAACACTGATAGTCTCAATCCTATGGAAAACCAACCGCCCAATTTTCTTGCCGAGATTTCTGATGCCGACTGGGAAAAGACCCCAGAGAGTGTCAAGAGATTAGTGGGGCAATTACTGGAGCGGATTGCGGCTTTAGAAGAGCGGCAAGAGCAGCTAGAAGAACAGTTGAAGCGGAACTCGCAGAATTCATCGCAACCACCTTCACAAGATGTGTTGCCAGGGTTTAAGCCAAAGCCCAAAGAGCAAGGCAAGAAAAGACGGGGAGGTCAACCGGGTCATGAAGGACACTCGCAGAGGTTGTATGCAGCGGAAGAGTGCGCTGGGATTGAAGAGCATTACCCCAGCCATTGTTGTGGCTGCGGGGAGGCATTAAGCGGTTCTGATGCAGCACCACAACGATGTCAAATCGTCGAGATTCCGCCCCTGCGTCCAATTGTCGTAGAACATCGGTTTCATGCCTTGGATTGTCCAAGTTGTGGGGTAAGGACTCGTGCGTATGATGCCGCAGTGGTAGATGGCAGTCGGTATGGCGACCGTTTATGCGCTTTAGTGGGACTATTGAGTGGAGAATATCGCCAAAGTCATCGGATGGTGGTGCGCCTGTTAGCAGAAATCTTTGAGATCGAGATGTCGGTGGGCAGTGTGGGGCGATTGCGCCAAGCCATCAGCGAGGCTGTAGCAGTGCCCGTGACCGAAGCCCACCAGTATGTGCAGCAGCAAGCACGAGTCAGTGTCGATGAAACCAGTTTCCAGCAAGGCAACGCCGATGGAGCAAATCCAAAGGGCACCAAAGGCTGGTTATGGGTCGTGGTGACTCCTTGGGTGTGTTACTTCCAGGTGCTATTGAGCCGTTCTCAAGCCGCTGCCCAAACGATATTGGGAAATGCATTTGCTGGCTATGTTAACAGTGACCGCTACAGTTCTTACAACTGGCTAGCCATGAAGCAACGGCAAGTCTGTTGGGCACATTTGAAGCGCGATTTCACGAAAATTGCCCAGCGTAGTGGGGTGAGTCGGGAGTTGGGAGAAACATTGCTCAAACAACACGAGCAATTGTTTGAATTATGGCATCGGGTGCGAGATGGAACACTAGAACGCACACAATTGCTCAGCGAGGTTGAACCGATTCGCAAAACCGTACATCAGTTACTCACCGAAGCTGCCGGTTATGCCATTGCAGAGGGTGAGAAAACACCGTTGGCGAAAACCGTGGGGACTTGTCGCCAATTATTAAA
Organism: Thermoleptolyngbya sp.; assembly: GCA_043752545.1. Taxonomy (GTDB): domain Bacteria; phylum Cyanobacteriota; class Cyanobacteriia; order Elainellales; family Elainellaceae; genus CASBQJ01. The sequence goes on along the minus strand of JAYUYI010000837.1, from coordinate 690 downwards.
GCTAGAACCTGCACTCTGGTTATTCGTCACAGTGGAGGGTATCGAACCCACCAACAATGCAGCAGAGCAAGCCATCCGTCCAGCGGTGTTATGGCGAAAATGTAGCTATGGTTCTCAAAGTGCCGAAGGCAGTCTATTCGTCGGACGCATGATGACTGTAGTGAATTCTTTAAGGCGACAACAGCGCCATGTTTTGGATTATCTGACTGATGCCTGTCACGCTCAGCGTCAGGGTTTGCCTGCTCCCTCGTTGTTGCCAGTTTCAACCCCTGCTAATTCTTCTTCGCCAGTCGCCTGACTCCCTGTACGGATACGTTAAAGCGAGTACCTAAGCTGAAGAGGAAGCGATCGCGCCCAATTCCACCCGTCAAGTTGTCATTCCCTACACCGCCTGTCAGAATATCGTCGCCGCCATTACCCGCGATCGAATCATTACCGCCATTGCCCGTCAGGATATTGGCGGCAGTGCTGCCTGTGAGGATGTCGTCAAGGGCTGTGCCGAGGGCGTTGGTGAATCCGGCGATCGCTCGACTGACAGCACGAGGCGTGAAGTTGAGGATGAGCGTGCCTGCGTTTAGATCGGCATTGACAGAACCGAGCGTTAAACCCGATGCATCGACGGTGGGAGTGGTTAGGGTTAATCCGGCGATCGGATCTGCCACACCAAACACCACATAGCTCTGCCCTGAA
>JAYUYI010000836.1:0-6107 GCA_043752545.1 Thermoleptolyngbya sp. | reverse complement strand
CTCTATTGGGGGCGGCTCAGGTTTATTCCTACAGCGGTGATTATGGGCGATCGCTGACTCTGTTTGATCGCTACCGCGCTACGGGGCGAGCTATTCCCGACGGCGCGTTAACCGCCTACGCCCGCACCGTTGCGGAAACGGGAGAGCCAGCGACAGCAATTCAGCTACTAGAAGCCAAGCTCAGACAGCCCCGCGTGCCCGACTGGCTCGTGCCTGATCTGCGGGGAACGCTGGCCGTGGCCTATCAGGTCAATCAGCAGCCCCAACAGGCACTGCAAGTGTTGGCACCCCTGCGGCAGCAGCCTGCTCATAGCATAGTGCTGGCGCGGGCGCTCCACACCATGGGCAGGCGATCCGGCGATGCCCAACTGCGGCAGCAAGCGGCTGATCTATATCGCCAAGCGCTGCGTCAAACCCCAAATCCGTCCCTGGGGCTACAGGTGGAAGCCGCTGATGCCCTGAGTGAGCTGGCATCGGGCCGAGCGGATGCCCTAACGATTTATCAGCAACTCAGTCAACAACAACCGGGCGATCGCAGCCTGATTGTCAAGCGCCTGGTGCTGGAACGGCAGCTCGGCAGCCTGAGCCCGACAGCGCTACAGCAGCAGCTACAAGCCACACTGCAACCGCTACCCGACTCCGTGATTGAGCAACAGGCCGTGGCGATCGCTCTGACTCAACTCGACCCACCTCTAGCAGACCTATTGCCGATTTATCAAGAGCTGCTGCAATCCGAGGTAGACGCGCCGTTCTTAAACATCCGCGTTGCTCAGATTTACTTACAGCAGGGCAATTTAGCTGAAGCTCGCCAAGCCCTAGCCGCCTATCAAGCCACGTCTTTTGGGCAGCGAGATTTGGGAGCCGAACTGATGCTGGCAGAGGTCGATCGGCGCGACTCTAACTTGGACAATAGTGCCCAACGCTATGAAGCCGTGATTGCCCAAAATCCAGCTGTGAGCATCCAGCAAGATGCCCTATTGGGCTTGGCCACTGTGCGGCGCGAGCAGGGAAAACTGGCGGAGGTCGTGCCGTTTTATCAGGCACTTCTAGCTCGCGAACCCGACAATGCCCGGTCTCAAATTGGCTATCTCAATCTGCGATACCAGCTCAAACAAATCTCAGATGCGACGGCTATCCAAGAATTGGACCAGTGGCTGAGCCAGCAATCGCCGCTGCCTGCCTACCCTGAACTCCTCACTTTGGTGGGAGCCTTGCCCGCTGACCCCGAACGGGAACCCCTATATATGAGTTTGCTAGAACTGGCTCCGGCCAACTTGGCAGTGGAGCGACGCTTAATTCAGGTGATCGCCCAGCGCGACCTTGAGGCGGCGCGATCGCGGATGGAGCAAGTTGTCGCAGGCGATCGCGGCAGCATTGCAGGGTACTTTGTGCAGGGCGAGCTGGCGCAGGCGTTGGGCGATTTGGCGCTGGCCGATCAGTCCTACGCTTCGATTTTGCAGCAGCAGCCCGACAACACCGATGCCCTATCGGCCTTAGCAGGCGTGAAGTTTCAGCAAAAGCAATACGATGCGGCGGCTGTGCTGTATCGGCGTGTGCTGGCTCTCAAACCCAATGATCTAGAAACGCAGCGAGTGTTGGCCGAGCTATACCTAGCTCAAGACCTGCCCCAAAGAGGTTTACGCCAGCTTCAGCAGGTACAGCAGGCTCAAGCAGCCCAAGGCATTACCAACCCTGTGGTGGGCGATCGCGTCCAAGAAGTAGAACTCAATTTCTTGCGGCGGCGCGGACTCCAGCCCTATTGGGAGCGGTATTAGGGAGGGGTGAGTTTTGAGTTTTGAGTTTTGAGTTGATTGCCTAATTCAAAACTCAAAATTCAAAATTCAAAACTGATTGAGCAAATCAAATTACCCGCTGGTTTAAAGTTCTTTACTCGATATCTACCCATGCGACAGAACCTGCCCGTTGAAATCCCAAAATCGACACAGCGCCGCTGGTCTCGCTGTTCTGCCTCATTCCTGCTGCTGTTGATGGGTGGGTTGCCGCTGCTCACCCCTGGGGTCGTGTTTGCTCAAACTGAGCTACCCGACTACCGCCAAAATGCGATTCCGACAGAACCTATTGCGGATCAAAAACTAACGCCTGCCAATACCGATCAAAAAAATGTAGCGACGCTAGAAGTGAAGCCGCTAGAAGCGGGGAAGTACATTCTAGAATTTAACCGCAGTCCAATTGTGGGTACCCGATTGCAGCTGCGCGGCATTTATGATGAAGCCCGCTTGCGGTTTACTCGACCGCGCAATTGGGAGGCCAAAAACGTCCAAGTCTTGCTGCGATTTCGCCATTCGCCTGCACTCTACGCTACCCGCTCTAACCTAACGGTGTTGATTAATGGGGTGAGCGTTGGCAGTGTGCCGATGAATAAAAAAGAAGGCGAAATTGGTACGGCAGTGTATCAAGTGCCTGCTAGCGCGCTGCAAGACCATAACGACATTGTGATTGCAGCGCTGCAAAATAACTCACCAACCTGTACGCAAGATCCGTTCGATCCGTCGCTCTGGACAGAGATCTTACCCGATTCCAAACTGGTGTTTGACTTTGTCCCCAAACCCATTCAGCTCGACTTCAGCCGCTATCCCTATCCGCTGTTTGATGAGTTGAGTCTCAACCCCAATGAAATTGCCTACCTGTTGCCCAAATCCACGGATGAAGCATGGTTAACGGCAATAGCCCGCTTTCAAACCGGATTAGGGCGCTTGGCTCAGTTTCGCCCGATCGATATGCGCTTGGTTGAGTCTGCCGCTGCTGTGAAGCCGGGTGAACGATTAGTGGTGATTGGGACACCTAAAATGCAGCCCGGTTTGCAATCCCTGAAGTTGCCCTTGACGCTGCAACAAGATCGGTGGCTGGATGAATCGAAGCAGCCCATTGCCGATGACGTGGGGGTGCTGATGTTAACTACGACTGCCGATCAAACAGGAATGGTCTTGGTGGCGACGGGCAACACCCCCGCTGCTGTGAACAAAGCCGTGCAGTTTTTGTTGCAGCCCCGCGATCGCCAAATTGGCACAGGGCAAACCCTATTGGTTAAACAGCTATCTGATGTCCCGGCACCGCCCTTACGCGACTGGCCGGGATATTTGCCGATGCAAGATCAGTTTCAGCTCAAAGATTTGCAAACTCAAGGTAATGAACCGTTTCAAGACATTACCACCCGAGGCGCAGATGCACCGCCCATTGAGTTTGATTTTCGTGCCCTGCCCGATGATCGGTTTTTAATTGGCAATGTGCTGAACTTACGCTACAGCTATGGTCCTCAGCTAAATCCGCTGACGTCGCTGTTAGAAGTGCAGCTAGATGGGCTACCGTTGGCAGGTCGCAAACTAGATGCTGTAGATGGGGTGACTCGGGGCACATTTAAGGTGGATCTGCCTGCTGATAAGATCAAGCCCAATTCCAAAGTTCAGGTGCGGTTTCAGCTCGATCCGCGAGAACGCCGTTCCTGTAATCGAGCGGTCGATCAACAGCTGTGGGGCACAGTTCATGCCGATACGCAGTTTGATTTGAAGCGGGATCAAGGAGCCAGAGTGCCTGACTTGAAGCTGTTGCAGGTGGGCTATCCCTTTACGGCACCTCAAGATTTATCGCAGACGGCGATCGTTCTACCCCAAACTCCTAGCCGCGCCGAACTGCTGCTGCTGCTAGAGTTTAGTGAGCGGATGGGACGGCTGAGCCGAGCTGAATCCGTGAACCTGAATGTGTATCGGGCTGAACAACTGCCGATCCAAATCCGCAGCACGCATCATTTAGTTGCCATTGGCCGGCGATCGCAGTTTCCCTTACCTGAGGCAGTTAAGGCAACTGGATTTAACCTACAAACCCTGTTGGGTCGGCAGCGTGATGCGGCCAATGTGCGAACCTTGCCCGATGTGGAAGGAGTGGTGAAAGCAATCGTGTCTCCGTGGAATGGCGATCGCGTCTTGCTGATGTTGACCGGTCAATCTGATGCTGGGATTACACAGCTCCAAGATTTGTTTGCTCAAGACTCACTGTTTTATCAGCTACGCGACGATACCGTCTTGATGAATGCCAACCAAGACGCCTTTTCACCGCAGGGATCTAACACCTACACCCTAGAATTTCTTCAGCAGGCAGAGCAACGTAAGGTATTGAGTGAGGTGAATTGGCACGATCGCATGGTTCAACGCTTGGGCGGTAACTGGCTGATCTTGGTTCCAGGTACCGTGGTAATTGTGCTGCTGATTTACGGAGTGGCCCAGGCTTGGCTCAATCGCTACGTATCCCAAGGGCAGTCCCAGGAGAAATAAATGGTTCGACTATCGCCTGCGCTTAGCCCAGCTAAAATCAAGTTGCCGACCCTGCCGACTCAGTCGCTCATGGGGCTATTAAATCGGCTGCCGCGTTTTTTTGACCAGATCTTAAAACGGCACCCGTATGTTTCATTGCTACTGCTGGGGGCTTTGTTGTGGCTATCGACTCCATTACTTACCCTAAGACCAGCGATCTGGCAACAGGGGCTAGTCGCGCTCATCTTCATCGTGCTTGGCAACTGGCTGCTGCGCCTAGAAGAGCAGCAAAATGATACCGCCACCAGTGAACAACTGCACTTGGTGCTGATTACCCTGAGTGTGCTCACAACCCTGCGCTATTTACACTACCGCACGTTTAATACGCTATCGCTCGATACCTGGCTGAATACCTTTTTCTGTCTGCTGCTATATGCGGCTGAAATGTATGCGATCGCCACCTTGTTCTTCGCCTACTTTCAAACCATCCGGATTCGGGAACGCAAATCTGTTGATCTGTCGCCCATTCCTCAAGCCCAATGGCCCAGCGTAGATATCTACATTCCGACCTATAACGAAGATATAGAAATCGTCCGTAAAACTGTGTTAGCGGCGATCGCGATCGATTATCCAGCGGATAAAAAATGTGTCTATGTCTTGGACGATGGCCGTAAATATCCAGAGCGCCGCATCGAACTGCAAGCGATGTGTGACGAGACGGGCAGTACCATGATGGTGCGGGACAACAATGACCATGCCAAAGCCGGTAATATCAACACTGCTTTGGAAAAAACAGCAGGCGATCTGGTGCTAATTCTGGACTGTGACCACATTCCGGCGCGCTGTATTTTGCAAGAAACGGTTGGCTTTTTTACCAAGCCTAAGGTTGCTCTAGTGCAGACACCGCACTGGTTTTATAACCCTGACCCGTTTGAGCGCAATTTGCTTACGGGGGGTCGAATCCCGGTGGGCAACGAACTGTTCTACAAAGTTCTACAAAAAGGTAACGACAACTGGAATGCCGCCTTTTTTTGCGGGTCAGCTGCGATCGTTCGGCGTGAATATGTGCGGCAAGTGGGCGGCATTGCCACCGAAACCGTCACTGAAGATTGCCATACAGCGCTGCGCCTGCACTCAATGGGCTACGAATCGGTATATTACGACAAAATCATGGTAGCTGGGCTGGCTCCCGAAAAGTTTTCGTCTTATGTGGGCCAGCAGGTGCGCTGGGCGCGGGGGATGGCTCAGATTCTGCGGATCGAAAATCCTTTATTCAACCGCAAGTTAAACCTCAGCATTCCGCAGCGCCTGTGTTATTTCAGTGCTACATCTCACTTCTTTTTTGGCTTTCCGCGCCTGATGTATGTGATTGCGCCAATCGTCTACATGCTGCTGGGGATTTCGTCGGTGCGAGGGTTAGGGATTGAAACCTTGTTTTATGCGCTGCCGCATATTTTGCTCTCAATGCAGACTAATCACATTCCCTATAAGCATGTGCGGTTCTCATTTTGGAATGAGATCTATGAATTCGCCATGTCATTCCAGGCTGGAATTGTCACACTGTTGGCCTTAATTAATCCTAAGCTGGGTTCATTTAATGTGACAGATAAGGGATTAACGGTCACCGAGCGCAGCTTTGATTTTGACAGTGTGCGCTATCTGGTGTATCTCAGCATTGTGGCAGCGGCATCATTATTAACGATTCCCTTTTGGCTGCTGATTAGTCCCCAAGATATGCAAGCGGTTTTAATCAACGCCTTGTGGAATGTGTTTAATTTATTCTTGCTCTTAGCAGCATGTCTGGTTGCCTTTGAGCAACCACAGCTCCGCAGCGGGCACCGC
>JAYUYI010000835.1:0-2398 GCA_043752545.1 Thermoleptolyngbya sp. | reverse complement strand
ATCGAAATTGTCGGCAGTTGCGATGGGGCGGCAGCGCTGCGCTTGGGAGGGAGCCAAGATGATGAAACGGATGCCTTCCTCGATTAATAGTTTGACGGTCTCGTAATCTACAGCTGTTTCAGCCAGCCACATGCCTTCGGGATCACGCCCAAAGCGAGACTTAAAGTCTGCCTTGCCCCAGCGGATTTGGGTCCGTTTGTCGCGCTCGTTGGCCAGCGGCAAAATGATGTGGTTATACACTTGGGCGATCGCATTTCCATGGCCATTGAGGCGATCGCAGCTCTTACGATCGGCTGCCAAAATCCGCTGATACACCTCTGGATCGTAGTGTTCCAGCCAGCTCATCAGCGTCGGGCCAATATTGAAGCTTAAGTACTCATAGTTATTGACGATCCCCACCAGCTTGCCTTGGTCGTTTAGCACACGGGCAAACGCGTTAGGGCGATAGCATTCGTGATGAATGCGCTCGTTCCAGTCATGGAAAGGACTAGCGCTGGACTGGCGTTCAACCGCATTGAGGTAAGGATTCTCGCGCGGGGGCTGATAGAAATGTCCGTGAACTGTCACAAACACGCCCGTTGCCGATCGCTGGGGATCAGGCTGAGCCGCGCTAGAATCGGGTGCTGATAACCACTGAGCAGAGGCCGGAAGCGTTGCCAGATGGTCAAGTTCCTGTGACGCCAACGAATCAGACTGTGAGGAAGAGGTCATGCAAATGAATCCGCAGAAGAATGAGCAGAAGACCGAAACGAACAGACGAAGCAAGCAATAAACTCAATCGTGGAGATCAAGAGATCGCTAGAAACCTTCACCCACTATTCACCATCAGTTTGAATGTTGATGACCATCTGACCTGGAAGACGTTCCCGTTGACGCCGCACGAGACCTATTCAAGGTCGCAGCCATTGAATAGGCATCGTCTGAAGAAAACTGCAACAAAGAATGAATGCCAATCTAAGGCAAGTCCATGGGGGCAAGGGGTGTAGCTTTAGCCCCAAAAGCAGTGGATGAGAAAAAGATTTTTGTCATTCAATCAATGAATTTAGTCAGGAAAAGTGGCCGACAGGGATCGTCATTTATTCAACGACCTAGAAATTACATCAACCCCAACCCACACTTTTACGCCATGACTATCTATAACACTCTGCCATCTGAAATAAATGAATTTGTAAACTTCTACAGATGAAGTTAATCATTCGACGATGAAATTAACGATTTGTAATATGTGCTGAGACGGATGACAAAACTATTTATTTAGCGGCTATTTACTTAGCAACAGGTGGCACCTCAAGGGCGATCGCTCCCAATAGTCCCTTACGAAAATCGTTCAAAATTTGGCAGGCTGCTCGCTCGCGGTCGTCTCGGTAGCGGTTGGCGGCGAGTACTTCTAAATAGCTTTCACCCGTTAAATCGGTAGGGTCTAGGCCGTAGCGCGATCGCAGCCCGTCACTTAATGCTTCGGGAGCTTCATCTTGAAGCTGTTTCCATAAATCGATAAAGGCCGACGCCACGCTCTGGTTGTCGTAGGCCGCTTCGCCGATATCGTCACAAATAGCTAGTTTCAGCGCGGCGGCTTGATCCCGCAGTTTGGACGGTAACACGCCCGGCGCATCAAGCAATTCCAACTGATCAGAAATCCGTACCCAGCGCAGTTGACGGGTAACGCCAGCCCGGCGGGCACTTTCGACCACCCGTCGATTCAGCAGACGGTTAATCAGCGCCGACTTGCCGACATTGGGAAAGCCAATCACGACCGCTCGCACTGGCCGGGGCAACATGCCGCGATCGCTGCGCCGTTGGTTAATTTGCACCCCCGCTGCCTGAGCCGCTTTCATCACTACCTCCATCCCCTTGCCGTGGTTAGCATTGGTAAAGTATGGCGGCTGGTCGTGCTCTACAAACCACTCTTTCCAACGCTGCTGCACAACAGTGGGGATCATATCGACGCGGTTCATCACCAGCACCCGATCTTTGCCGCCAATCCATTGCGGCACCTGAGGATGCTGGGTCGCCAACGGAATCCGGGCATCTCGCACTTCTAACACTACGTCCACCTTCTTCAATTGTTCCAGCAGGTTTCGCTCCGCCTTTGCGATGTGACCGGGATACCACTGAATAGGAGGAGAAGACATGGATGAAGACGGTGAAAGGGACAGGGAAGAGAGAGGAAGAAGAGACAAGCTAATATATCAGATATGATATAACTATGGCATGGAACAGCGAACTAAACCTTTAGTTTGGCTCAAAGGAGAGGTAAAGACCCCACCTTTTAGTCAAGCAGCACGGATAGAAACAGGTGTTCTACTCAGGCAATTACAAGAAGGTGAATCTCTAGGACTGCCATATTCACGCCCTATGCCAAGTATAGGAACTCACTGTCATGAGTTACGGATTCGAG
>JAYUYI010000834.1:0-6133 GCA_043752545.1 Thermoleptolyngbya sp. | reverse complement strand
TTGCCATCCGAGAAAAGTGTGTGCATGTGAAAGTTGTAGGAACTCGGACAACTTTCGGCGGTAATGGTCTCAAGCACCCGCTTCAGGGCTGCTGCATCCTGAGCTGCTGCCGAGACGGAATCGAACCCCTGGGCAATACTGACAGCCATACAATGCTTAATGATGTTTTACATTCAAGACTATAGTGTAGCGCAGTCCTACGGGTGGTCAGGTTTTCCAGCAGCGGGCGTGGCAGTTCTAGTCAGATGCCAACAGTCTTGGGCGATCGCCCAGTCTTCTTGGGTATGAATCACTAAGACCCGCACGGTTGAGTCAGCGGCGGCGATGTCTTGATCGTGGGGCGATCGCGTCAGCTTGGCAGGGTCGAGTTTTAGCCCCATGAAGGCAAACGGTTCGCAGGCCGCCGTCCAAATCTGGGGCGCATTTTCACCCACGCCGGCTGTAAATACGAGCGCGTCTAGCCCGCCTAGGCTGGCCAACATGGCACCGATGTGAGTGCGTAGGCTGTGAATATAGACATCTAGGGCGAGTTGAGCGCGTGAGTTGCCGTCTGCGATCGCCTGAGTCAAGACCCGCATGTCGTTGGAGATGCCCGATACCCCTTGCAGCCCCGACTGGCGATTCAGCATGGTGTCAAGCTGGTCGCCTGTGTAGCCCGACTGCCGCCATAGATAGAATAAGATGCCGGGATCAATCGCTCCAGAACGGGTGCCCATCATTAGCCCATCTAAGGGCGTAAACCCCATGGTGGTATCAATGCTAGAGCCGTTTTTGATGGCCGCTAACGAGCAGCCGTTGCCTAAATGGCAGGTGATCACGTTGAGGTCGTTTAGGGGGCGATCGAGCAGTTGAGCCGTTCGCTGGGCGCAATATTGATGGCTGGTGCCGTGAAATCCGTAGCGTCGAATCCCTTGTTCTACCCATTCGTAAGGCCCTGGATAGACATAGGCGGCTGGAGATAAGCTGCTGTGGAATGCCGTATCGAACACAGCAACCTGCGGAATATCTGACCCTAAAATGTGTTCAATCGTCTCGATCCCCTCTAGGTTCGCCGGGTTGTGCAGCGGCGCAAACGTGGATAGACGGGCGATCGCCTCCTTCACCTCGGCTGTAATCACGGTGCTTTGGCGATACTCTTCTCCACCATGCACCACCCGATGCCCAACGCAGGTAATTTCCTTTAAATCATCAATCACCTGCGTCTTCCCCTCCCACAGCATCGCTAGCATCCGCGCGGTCGCGTCTCCGTGCGATTCAGTAGGATAGGTGGCTTCGACGGTGGCACCTTGAGCCGTTTTGACTTTAATTTCGGCTACGCCTTTTTGATGGGTTAGATCAATCTGACCTTGCCAAAGGGGATCGGGTGGCTGCGCTGGCAGATTCCCATCGGGCAAACCATAAAGGCAGCTTTTCATGCTGCTTGATCCAGCGTTTAGCACCAAAATTTTCATAGCAACGCTTTTGAGACAGACTGAATCGTGAATAGTTGGTCGCAGTCGCCCACTTCAAACACCTGCCCGTCTGGGGTGATTACACAGATGCCGAACCAGTCTGGGTTGGCTTGCGCCAGTTCGGGAATGTAGCTGGCGGCCTTCCCGTCCTGTAGCGGTTGGTATTGAGTGTGCAAATTGGTGAGATAGGATTGAAAGGGAGACGCAACGACGCAGGTAGAGTCTGCCAGTGACTGTAAATCGTGATTTGCCATGGCCGAGAATCCGAATTATAGTCTGGAATGAATGGATGGTTAACGCTATTTCAGCCAAGAGGCGATCGCCACTCAAAAGATTTGGTACGCTGAAATGCAAAAGTAGCCATAGTTAGAGCGGTTTCTTCAGCTATGCAAATTCTTCACGGTACTTGGATTCCGGCGGCGGATGCATTTGTCCAGCAAGGGACGTTTTATTTGTGGGTAGAAACGACTGAGCGGCGGCGGTTTCGTCAGCCCAGTCAGCGCCATCCATATCAGCTTGTAGCCGCCGATTTGGTCTTAATGCTCGAAAAAGAATTGGGGATTCAGTTCCCGCGCAGCTACCGACCAGAGGATGTGACGAGGCCGCAGTATTTTTTGCTGCCCACCGCCGATCAGCAGCCGCTGCCTTCGCTGGAACTATCGCGCTATCTGGAAGCTGAGGTGCCCGAAGCGTTTGAGTTGCAGTATTGGCAGATCGATTGTTATCCCGTCACGTCATCGGCCAAAGGGGGCGGCACCGTTAATGCCGTGGTCAATCTGCTCAGCGAGCTGCATTTTTTGGCCTTACACAACCTGGCTGAGGTGCAGTTGGGCGCAGATCTGCTGTTTTGGTTTCACTATACCCAAGCGCTAAAGCGAATTATTTTTAATGACCAATATATCCCAGCCCTGAAGTATCGGGAATTAGAGGCCACTAAGGCTACCAGTAAGTCGAGTCAGACCAAAACTCAGACGGAACCGTCCTCTACCACCACTCGCGGCAAACAGACCCAAATGGCAGAGGCAAAGGAGACGAAAACCGGACGGCGATCGCCTGCCAAATCTAAAGCCTCAACGGCGGCTAAACAAACGATTGACGGATCAGCAACTCCTACCGATCAGTCTCCAACTCAACCGTTTGAAATTTATCCGGGGTGGGAGTGGATTGGCGAAGCCTATGAAACGACGGCTCAGCAGTATGTAGACTACATGCCGTTGGTCTGCGTGGCGGGAGTGGCAGCACCGCGCGATGTGCCAGAATTCTACGATCGCGCTACCCTGCTGCGTCAGTTCTCGGAATGTTTGCTGACAGATGTGGTCACCCATACGCCCCTAACCCAGGCGGTGGAGAAAACCATCGCCGAGTCGCTCCTATTCGACTGCTGGCATCGCAGCGGCCAGCCCTGGGTGCGGGGAACTCGACTGGAGCAGTATCGCCAGTGGCAAGCTTGGCGCGATCGCATTGTGCGAACGCAGTCGGATCAGCCCTTTTACCTCTGTTTTCAACTGCAAGATCCAGCCAAGCCCGAAGACCTGTGGGAACTCCAATTTCAGGTGGCACCCAAGGACGACCCTTCCTTGCGCATTGCGCTGCAAGCCTACTGGCAAATGCAACCCAAGCAGCGCCAGCAGGTAAAAACCCAGATGGGAGAGGCATTTGAGCAACAGCTGCTGCTGAATTTGGGCTATGCGGCGCGGATCTATCCGGCGATTTGGCAGGGGCTAGAAACGGATCAGCCGACGGGGATCACGCTGGATTTGGACGCGGCGTTTGCGTTTCTCAAAGAGCTGGCCTGGGTGCTGGAGAATGCGGGCTTTAAGGTGATGGTACCCGCCTGGTGGACGCCGCAGGGACGCCGACGGGCGAAGATCAAACTGAAGGCAAAGGGTAAGTCGCTAACTGGAGGCGAAGACAAGGCCAAGAGCTATTTTTCGTTCGATAGTTTGGTGGAATACCAGTATGAGCTGGCGATCGGCAGTGAACCGGTGAGTCAGCAAGAATGGGAGCAGTTGGTGAATGCGAAGACGCCGCTGGTCAAGTTTCGTGGCCAATGGCTGGAGCTAGACCAAGACAAAATGCAGCAGATGCTGGCGTTTTGGCAAACTCAGCAGCAGGAAAATCCCGAACTGAGCCTGCTGGATTTTCTCAAGCTGACGGCGGGCGGAGACGATCAGCTGGAACTGGAGGTCGATCGGCAGGATGTGCTGTCTGGCATGTTGCAAAGCTTGGGCGATCCCAGCCAGCTCCAGCCAATTGACAATCCGCAGCAGCTCCAAGGTCAGCTGCGCGAGTACCAAAAACGGGGAGTGTCGTGGCTGCATTACCTGGAGCAGTTGGGACTCAACGGCTGTCTGGCCGATGACATGGGTTTGGGGAAAACGATTCAGGTGATTGCGCGGCTGCTGCAAGAGCGGGAGCTGGCGCAGCAGGCTGGAATCAAGCACATCCCGCCGACGCTGTTGATTGCACCGACGTCGGTGGTGGGCAACTGGCATCACGAAATCCAAAAATTTGCGCCGCAGTTGCAGGCAGTCGTGCATCACGGCAGCGATCGCCTCAAAGACAGCAAAGACTTTAAGCAGCTCTGCCGCACCCATGACCTGGTGATTACCTCGTTCTCGCTGGCACGGCTGGACGTTAAGCTGCTGGGCGAAATTAAGTGGCATCGAATTGTGTTGGACGAAGCGCAGAACATCAAAAACCCAAAAGCGGCGCTGACCAAAGCAATTTTGAAACTAACGGCACCCCATCGGCTGGCCTTAACTGGAACGCCGATCGAAAACCGCCTGTTGGACTTGTGGTCGATTTTCAATTTTCTGCATCCCGGCTATCTGGGCAACCAGACCCAATTTCGCCGCAATTTTGAACTGCCGATTCAAAAAAATGGCGATCGCCAGCAATCCACTGTCCTAAAAAAATTGGTAGAACCGTTCATTTTGCGCCGGCTCAAAACCGACCAGTCGATTATTAAAGATTTGCCGGACAAAGTGGAGCAAAAGCTGTACTGCAACCTCACTACCGAACAGGCATCGCTCTATTCGGCGGTGGTCAAAGATGTGGAAAGGCAACTGGAAGAGGTCGAGGGCTTACAGCGCAAGGGCTTAATTTTGGCAACGCTGACCAAACTGAAGCAAATCTGCAACCATCCGATGCAGTTTCTGCAAGATGGCAGCGACTTTACGGCAGAGCGATCGCACAAGCTGATGCGCCTCAGCGAGATGGTGCAGGAGGCGATCGACGAAGGTGAAAGTATGCTGATTTTTACCCAATTCAATGAGCTGGGCAGCGCTTTAGAAAAATACTTGCGTCAGGTGGGGCATTACAACACCTATTACCTGTCGGGCAGCACCTCACGTCCCAAACGCGAACAAATGATTACCGCCTTTCAAGACCCCGAAACCGAACCATCGGTGTTTGTGCTGTCGCTCAAAGCGGGCGGCGTCGGCATTACCCTCACCAAAGCCAACCATGTGTTTCACTTCGATCGCTGGTGGAATCCTGCCGTTGAAGATCAGGCCACCGATCGCGCCTTTCGGATTGGCCAAAAAAAGAACGTCTTCGTCCACAAATTTGTGGCCATGGGCACCTTAGAAGAACGAATTGACGAGATGATTGAAGATAAGAAAAAGCTAGCAGGATCGATTGTCGGAGCCGATGAATCGTGGTTGAGTGAGCTAGACAACAACGCCTTTAAAAAACTAATTGCGCTAAATCAAACCGCCATGATGGAGGCATAAAACATGAACACATCTGGAAGCAAATTTAGCCGGACTTGGTGGGGACAAAAATTTATCGTCGCGCTAGAGAAATCCTCCGACGCGGGGCGACTAAGTCGCGGGCGCTCGTACGCCAACAATGGCAAAATTACCCGGTTTGAGATTAAAGACGGCGTGGTCGATGCCAGAGTCAGAGGCTCGATCAATCCCTATTTTGGCGTCCACAAAGAGCCGCTATATACCACCACGATTGAGTTTCATCCAATCAGCGCCGCCAAATGGTCAGCGGCGATCGCCCTCATCGCCTCCAAAGCCAGCCTGATTTCGCGGCTGCTGCTCAACGAAATTCCGGACAACATTGAGCAGTCGTTTAGCAGCTTGGGCTTAAACTTTTTGCCCAGCTCCAAAAAAGACTTCAAGGCGACGTGCTCGTGCCCCGACTGGGGCGATCCCTGTAAACACATTGCTGGCGTTTACTACAAAGTTGCCGCCGAACTCGACCGCGACCCGTTTCTGTTATTTGAACTACGGGGATTATCGTGCCAAGCTTTACTCAAGGAGCTAGCCAAATCGCCCTTAGGGCAGGCGCTTGCTGCTGAGCTGCAAACGCAGGCGCGATCGCCCGTCCCTGTGGCGTCGTATTACACCCGTCCCACCACCGTCCCTGTCGAACCTGTCGCCACTCTGCGCGACTTTTGGC
The DNA here is from genome assembly GCA_043752545.1 of Thermoleptolyngbya sp. GTDB lineage: Bacteria > Cyanobacteriota > Cyanobacteriia > Elainellales > Elainellaceae > CASBQJ01. Next base: position 266 of record JAYUYI010000834.1, on the reverse strand, counting down.
AGGGTACCCGCCGTCTGCCCCAAACCCTGGAACCCGTCGCGCCCACTCTCGTCTCGGCTATTCCTATTAAAAAGCAGGGCGACTTTCCCGCCTTCTGGCCGCGCGATAATTCGTTTATTGACGCGGCTGAGACTTTTTATGACCAAGTCAGAGCCAGAGGTCAGTTATAACGATACTCCGGACAGTTTTTGTGAAAGAGCTGGAAACCCGCGTTGGATCGTTACCACTTGCCCTCACCCTTTTCATGTATGCCGAAGGCTTTAAGC
>JAYUYI010000833.1:0-13795 GCA_043752545.1 Thermoleptolyngbya sp. | reverse complement strand
GATTCACGCCAACATTGTGACGGCGTCTTTGTTGGCAGTCCTCAGCGCCATTAACCGCATCGTGCAGCACATGGATGATGACAGGCAAACGCAGGTGTTGCAGACAATTAAAATCCCTGAATAAATGCCTTACTGAACGCATGAACCATGGAGTCTGTGGAAAAAGAGCGCGCCACATTAAATGTGACGCGCCCTTTTTCAAAAAATTAGCTTCAAAAAACCAGCGAATTAAGGTGAACAGGTTTGGATATTCTGCCTTAAACTAAATCTTGGTTTAGTAGCGGCGAGAGAAGTTGTCGCGGCTGCGACCACCACCACCACCACCACCACCAAAAGACCCGGATCCACCACGGTCTTCACGGGGCTTGGCTTTGTTAACCTTAAGGTCACGACCCATCCACTCAGCACCATCTAGTGCGTCGATGGCTGCTTGCTCTTCAGCATCAGTGCCCATTTCGACAAAACCAAAGCCGCGCATGCGGCCAGTTTCGCGATCGGTAGGAAGCTGAACTCGTTTGACTGTACCGTACTCTACAAACACGGAACTCAAGTCAGCTTCTGTAACCTCATAAGACAGGTTACCTACATAAATCGACATACATTGTCTCCAAAATCAAAACGGTGTAGAGAGTGAAATTTCGGAGAGAAGCCTGCCAATACAAAACGTGAAAAACCCGTCAAGACTAGAAACAAACGCTGCAACCGATACTTAATTCTCACTTACCAATCTAGCACCTTACCCCAAAAAAGGAAGCGCGATCGCCAAAGCTTAGCGAAACTTGACACCTCTCTCAGGTTTCCCAATCAGTAGCCCTAAACTTGTATATAGCCTGAGTAACTTGATAGTTAGACAACTTGCCCAACCGTATGAGCGAACTTTCTGCCTTTGTTAGCCAGATCCCGACTGATCAGCTGCTCTATATGATCGCAGGACTGCACTGTGTGATGGGGTTACTGGCTACAGCTGTGGCTTCCTATAAAGGCCGCAACCTAAAACTTTGGCTGTTTATTGGTCTCACCTGTGGTACGGCAGCCTTCTTTGCCGCACTCGTCATCAAACGAGATCGCGTTACTTCACCAAAAACCGGGGTGGAGTAAGCCAAAATAGCTCACTTGTGCCAATCGGCGAGCCAGATTGAGGCAGCAGTAACCCTATCACTCCAGCTTTTTTCAACACAAGGTGATGCTTGACGCTGCCCCAAACCAATTGTTCTGCCCAGATACTCAAGTTCGGTTCGTGACCCACTAGCGCTAAACGGGTACCCGATGAATGTCGCCATTGGTCAAACCAAAGCAGCCAATCGTTAAATTTGCCGTTCGGCGCTAAGTGAGCAGATTCTTCTAATTGCTGGCTGAAGCCAGCCGTGTAAAGAATCTCAGCAGTTTGCCGCGCCCGAACCAAGGGGCTGGCAAGAATCAGGTCAACGTCCAGATTCAACTCTCGTAACCGTTCTGCCACATATTGGGTCTTGCGATCGCCCTCTTCTGTCAGGGGGCGATCGCCGTCATTCGCGTAGCTACCGTGTTCACCCGCTAATCCATGCCGAATTAGGTACAGTTCAATAGACATAGAAACCTAGTAACGCCTTAATCCCATGAGACTAGCTGATCGTTAGTGCCCTCGACTGAGCGCTGTCACCCGTTCAGCGTTGGAAAAAACGTCCTCTCCCTGAAGCTGAAGCATTGTGGGTTTCATTTCCATTTTCACTACGTTATCCACATTGATAAAGACGGTTTGATCGGAGAGGTGCACAATCCACCAATCTTTTTTGAGGAGATGTCGCACTTCTAACTGGGTAGTTTGCTGACTGCCATCATCTTCGATCGGAGCATAAAGGTTGAACGATTCACTTTGCCCATTGATGTAGTGAAAGGTCAGCTGAGTATAGAGGCTGTCTTGGTTTGACATAGGATGTTCGTAGGTTTGATCAAAATACTTAGGGAAAGTCATATCAGTTTCAGTTGGGTGATTTAGACACCCAAGTCCAATCTGCACTAACCCCATAGCCAATATTGTGACGAAATTAAGAGATTTTGAGCTATTTTTTCTGAAACGCTATGTTGGAGCAATTTTAAGAGGAACACAATCTTGCTCAAACAGGTTCTGCCAATCAGGTCAGCATGGTACTCATGGCTTCAAGGTTGAGAACGCTGACCAGTTCAGCGTCACTCATAAGTCCTTTTTCTAGCACAATCTGCCGTAGAGATTTACCAGTTTCCAGCGATTCTTTGGCCACAGCGGCGGCATTGAGGTAGCCGATGTGGGGGTTTAGTGCGGTAACTAGGGCTAAACTGCCTTCGGCATAGGCTAGACAGCGATCGCCATCGACGGTGATCCCAGCAATTCCTCGCTCACTCAACGCCATTACCGTATTGCCCAAAATTTCAATACTGTGGATGAGGTCGTAGGCAATCAGCGGCATCATCACATTGAGTTCTAGCTGACCTGCTTGAGCCGCTAGGGCGATCGCCGCATCGTATCCCATGACTTGAAAGCAAACCATAGAGGTCATTTCTGCCATTACAGGATTATATTTTCCTGGCATGATCGAAGAACCGGGCTGCACTGGCGGCAGCTGAATTTCTTTAAATCCTGTTTTGGGTCCCGAATCCATTAGCCGCAAATCATGGGAAATCTTGACTAGATCCTGCGCCAGATTTCGCAGCGCTCCCGAAACATTCACAAATGGAGCCATGCTCTGCATCGCTGCCATCAGGTGGGGTGCGGGTTTGAGTGGGGTACCAATCAAGTCGGATAAAATTTCTGCCACCCGGACTCGGTAATGTGGATGGGTATTCATGCCGGTACCCGCCGCGCTGCCCCCTAGCCCGATTACGGTTAGATCTTGGGCTGCCGCTTGCAGTCGCCCTAGATGATCAGACAGAATTTGCGCCCAGGCTCCAAAGGTGTCGCCCATACGCACGGGAACCGCGTCTTGCAAATGAGTTCTACCCGATTTCACGACATGCTGAAATTCGGTGGCTTTAGCGGTAAGAGCGGCGATCGCCCCTTTCAATGCGGGCAGCATCGTATGCTCTAGCGCCAGCAGCCCGCCAATCCGAATGGCTGTCGGAATCACATCATTCGTCGATTGTCCATAATTGACGTGATCATTCGGGCTAACCCGTTGGTAGTTCCCCTTGGCGTCACCCAAAATTTCGAGCGCCCGGTTGGCCAACACCTCATTCACATTCATGTGGTGAGACGTACCCGCCCCCGCCTGATATACATCCACCACAAACTGATCGCGCCAGTGACCCAACAGCACCTCATCTGCCGCCTGCACAATTGCCACACTCAGCTCTGGTGGAATGCAGCCTAACTCACCGTTGGCGATCGCCGTTGCCTTCTTAATCAGCACACAGGCATCCACATAGGTTGCTAAGGGCTTCAGCCCACTAATCGGAAAATTTTCAACCGCTCGCAACGTCTGAATGCCATAGTAAACCGTATGGGAAATTTGCCGTTCTCCCATCGAGTCGCGCTCAATCCGTACATCTTCCATAGTTTTAACGCTTGATAATCTGGCTTAAACCTGCCCTGGTACAGGAAAGTACTATGTAGGCAGCCCTAGATAAAACATTACTGTCTTTAGCAGTGACTGCGCTATTGAGGAGAGCCGTTGACACGCTGCCAAAAAAAACCGCCCAACCGAAAAGCGTCTGAGCGGAACTGTTATCTATGAGCTGATTGTCCGCAAGGCTAAAACCACTTATATATATCAATCTAGGAACAGGTGGCGGGTTTGAAACTGAACCACTATAAGCTAGCGATAATGAAGGTTCTGGACATTGAGCCAGAAGGCTAGCGGGATTAAACTGTTGTGTAATGCACAGTATCAAATGTATTTCTAGAAGTGTTTAAAAATCTGTTTTTCTTTATGGTTTGTAGAGATTGTTTACAATCGTAGACCAGAGTGCCTGTAACGACTGAACCCGATTACACTCTCAGAACTGCCCTACCCATCGCGTCAGGTAGCGCTCCACAAAAACTAGCTTTGCTGCTATGTGCGTTACTCCTTCTAGTCACGCAGAGGCGTTACCATACAAGCATTGTGGTCACCTTAACCCCATGCCCCCCGACTGAGAAATATGCGGTTGCCTGCCTGCCACAGGGTGCATCGATCCCGCTTGCCTAATTCAGTTGAACCCATTGCACGAGTTCCAACCACACAACCTATGAACGAATCGTTCCGCCGAGTCTTGACCGGAGCGATCTTTTTTATCATCACCATGATTGTGGCCATCTGTGGCTACATCATGGCCGGATGGTCAATACTTGACTCCGTATATATGGTGGTTATTACTGTTTTCGGGGTTGGCTTTGGCGAAGTTCGACCGATCACCGATCCAACCCTGCGAATCTTTACAATTCTGGTCATCATTGCGGGCACCACGTCAGCGGTCTACACCGTCGGTGGAGTCGTGCAAATGTTTACAGAGGGAGAAATTAACCGGGCACTTGGAGTGAGACGGATGATCAAAACCATCGAAACGTTAAATCAGCACGTCATCATCTGTGGCTTTGGGCGGATGGGACAAATTCTGTCGCGAGAAATGAAAGAAGCGAACCAGCCTTTTGTGATCGTAGACAATAATGCTGGGCGGATTACCGAAGCGCAAGAGCTAAATTATTTAGTGGTGACAGGTAATGCCACCGACGAGGAAGTCTTAGAAATGGCAGGGGTTAAACGCGCCCGCTTTTTGGCCACTGTTTTGCCCGACGATGCTGCCAATGTCTTCATTACCCTCACCTCTCGGGGCTTAAATGCTAATTTGAACATCTTGGCACGGGGCGAATTTCCCAGCACCGAAAGGAAGTTGAGGCTCGCAGGTGCCGATCACGTGGTCTTGCCTGCGACCATCGGAGCATTGCGCATGGCTCGGATTGTCACTCATCCCGCATCGACAGATTTTCTCGACCAAAACGATGGTAGCCGCACACTGAATGAACTGTTGATTCAGCTTGATGTTCAACTCGATGAATTGCACATTTCTAAAGGCTCACCTCTGATTGGCGGCTTCGTCAAAGATTTAGAAATTCAAGGCAACGCCACGTTTATTGTAGTAGCCCTGCGCCGAGCCGATGGCTTTACCATTACCAATCCGAGTAATACGGTGACTGTTCACGAAGGCGATACGGTAATTGTCATCGGACATCGTGGGGACTTACCCAAACTCGCCGCACGCTACACCCGTAAACGTGACATGCGCTACCGGGGAGCAAAGCTATAGCCAAGTTCGTGCACATTCGCCGCAGGGAAGTTGCAAAAAAATACATTTTTAAAGAAACATTTAAAACTGTGAACTGTGCACGCCCAACAGACGCCCACAGTTCACTGTTCAAGCTTTCTAGAAGAAACTACTAGCTACTCTAACTCGCGCAATAGTTGCCTGATTTTACTACCTTGGCGAGCATCTAAATCCTCAGGGAAGGTTAACTCCACCTCAATTGAGCCGCCAGCTACACGGTTAACTAAGTAGGTAACCCCACCTGATGTGGGCGATTCTGATACCTTCACCGCACTTACTTGCCCGATCAACTTTTTGGGATCGTCATCGTTTTTATGTTGACTGAGGAGCAACCCTACAGGGGGTTTGCTCTCATGCAGCTCTTCAAGGCTAGGTAGCAAATCGCCATCCATTTCTATAACCAGGCTGCGGGAGCTAATACTTTTCGCGATACCCGCATATAGATTGCCATCCCAGTACACCTGAGCAGCAGCATTAACGTGCTTGCGAATGTCGGTATTGGTAGCAGGCTTTGGCTCTTGAAATGCTCGAATTAGACCCGTTGCCAAAAACCCTAATGAATGGAAAGGGCGATCGAGGTCTGAGCGTTTCTGGGAATACCACTCTTTCACATCTGAGTAGAGCACCAGCACTAAGGCATCCTTCTGAGCCTGAGTCATATTAATAAAATCGAAGGCTACCAGCGTTTCGGTATCGCTCAAGGGAGTCACCCGAATCACTTTGGCATCCAAAAATGCTCGTGCCCCAAAATCGCCTACAATCTCAACTTCAATTGCATCTGGCAAATTAGGCCAGTCGTGCAAGACTACCCGTGCACCACTTTCACTAATATCTAGCGTTTTTCCAGTTAATGTTCCTTGATTTGCCCCATAAATCACAGTGGTTAACTCACGAGCAAGGCGATGTGCCCGACGAAGCTGGGGTTGTTCAAAGGCAACCAAAAGGGCAGCAACCAGTAACAGGAGGTTAAATACACACCAAAGAGAGTTAATTAGAATGGCTTCTTGAGCCTCGGGGCGCATGGCCAGCCAAAACGGAGCAGATAGCAACGAAAGGACCAGCAGTGTAACTACGATGAGAGTGGGTTTGGCAGATTCCCAATCGAAACTCCGCTTGGTAACGCTTAACCCCTTATCGGTCACGTTGAAGCTACCCAGTTTGGGGTTAACCAGTGCCATTAAGGTCACAATGCCATCTTGAAATGCCATCGCATATTCAAGCACCTCGTTCCAGAATGAAAACCGGACGTTTTTGTAGGTGATGTAGTTGGCGTTCATAGCCAAAAGAATATGCGGTAAGGCATACACTAACGTCTCAAAGCCCAAACCTCGAATCAGGTTAATCCCTAACAGCAGGTAGAGGACAGGAGCAAGCGCGTACATCAAGCGGGGGAAACCAAAAAAGAAATGAGTGGTTGCAGAGAGATAGCATAACCGCTGAGGCAGGGTTAACTTGAGCTTGCGGTTGAATAAAGGGTTTTCGAGTCGCAAAATCTGCGCCATGCCTCGCGCCCAGCGAACCTGCTGCCCCACGTAGGCTGTAAATTTTTCTGGCGCTAGCCCTGCCACCATGATTTTGTCGTAGTAAACCGACTCGTATCCTAGCGAGTGCAGCCGCAGGGCAGTATGGCAATCTTCGGTTACAGTTTCTACAGCAATGCCGCCAACTCGTAAAACATAGTCTTTGCGAACGACGGCAGCAGAACCGCAGAAAAAGGCGGCGTTCCAAAAATCGTTGCCCCGCTGCACGACTTTGTAGAACAGTTCATTGCCAACGGGAACTCGTCCTTGGGTCAAGAGGTTGCGCTCAAACGGGTCTGGGTTGTAAAACCAGTGGGGTGTTTGCACCAGTGCCACCTTAGGATTACCAAAAAATCCCACAGTTTCGGTCAACATCTGCTTGGACGGAATGTGGTCACAGTCTAGAATCAGCACCAAGTCGCCCTTGGTGCGTCGCATAGCGGTATTGATATTGCCAGCTTTAGCATGGTCGTTATTGTCCCGCACCATCATCACTGCTCCAACCTCATCGCACATTCTCTGAAGGTGGACTCGGCGCTCTGGATATTTTCGACCATCGTCTAAGACATACACCTTCTTTTTGGCGGCTGGATAGTCAATGGCCAGCGCTGCCAAAACTGTCTTGCGGACAATTTCGATATCTTCGTTGTAGGTGGGGATATAGACATCTACAGTCAGCCACTCAGTTTGTGGAATATGGGAGATGTCAATTGAGGTTCGATTTCTGAGCTTGAGCGTTTGGAAGTAGGACAACACTAGGGTGCCGATCGCATACAGCTCAGCGGCGTAGAGCACCAGACTGAACGATCCATTCACCCACCCGTCTAGGTTAATCGTGTAGCTGGTGCGATAGTACAGATACCGCAGAGTGGTGACCATGCTCAGCCATGCTAGGAATAGATGTAAATATTCGCTAGCGCTTTGCTCAGTCTGCTTCTGTTCTAGTTTGACGATTAGCCAGCCCACAGCAGCCAGGAAGATAGCAAGCACAGTTTGCTGCCAGACTTCTAGTGGGGTAGCAATCAGCGGCGCAGACAGTAGCAACAATGCCAGCAAGATCCACAACAGTTGAGGGCTACCAGCCTCGGGCAGAATGCGCCCAAAGATATTTGGCAATTTCAGGATCGATCGCGTTAGCCACGATTGCTGCTCAGAGACCGGATCGGGAAGGGGTTGAGATGTGGAACTCGTCATTTTGCATCTCCTGAGTTAGCAAGTCGGTTGACATAAAGCTGGGACACTCCGTAGAGCAGCAGGGAGAGCATGACAATTCCAGCTGGCAGCAAGAACCAGTAGTCTTGAATAAATAGGGAAACGCGACTCAAGAATCCAGTCTTCTGCACTCGCTGCTGTTGCACTTCTTTCAAAAAGTCTAGGCTGTAGGCAAATGGGTCATCGGGAGAGGGATTAGACTGGTTGCGGTTAATCAAGATGGTGTCGCTCTGAAGCTGAGCGAACAGCTGGTTGCGGTCAAATAATTCACCCACATCTCTAAGTCCCTGTTCTGACTGACCCGTTAGAGCTAAGATGACGCGATCGCTATTTTCTGGCGAAATAATCATCTTGAGCACGCCCTGGTTATCAGACACAGTCTGCACCTTGTTGCCGTTTAATTGGCGGCTCATTAGCTCACCTAAACCGAAGCCATTCTGGGCTTCAAACACTTCAGGGAAGGGGAAGCGATCGCGTGTGCCAATGCCCACTAGGTTCATCTCATTCTTGATCTCGGTAGGCAGGTTACCGCCTCGATAGACCTGAAGCGCCACCCCATCGGATTGACTCAGCCGACCCATGCGTTCGGTAAACTTTAGCATCGTCATCACATCGCTATCTCTCGGCGAATCAGGTAGCGCGATCGCCATCTGCGATAAATCTTGAGGAGCAGTGAACGGATAACCCGTCTTCAGCAGCTTTAGATCTGGCAGCTGCACAAAAATATCGCGCTTCAAATCAAAACGTGTATCACTGTGCACCGTACCCCAGAGCGACTGGTCTTTTGATAGACCACACACTTCACTTTGACGCGGGTTTAAGTTAAAAAACACCGACAGCACCGAATCTGGCTTGATCAGGTTTGGCGGTAAGTCTACATTGAGCGATTCGCGTTTACCGCTAGACGAGGACAGCCGCTTCGAGCCGATCGTCACATCATCGATCCGCACTTCTACCGTCGAAGTGCGCGGATCGACTTGTGAGCTGTAGCTGTACTGTAAATTCATCGTGCTGCCCCGCGAGAAGCGGTCATCCGGCAGCGCTTGAAACGGAATTTGAACAGGCGGTGCATTCGTGCCGCGCACCGTCATATCCTCGAAAGGCTGACGATTGTCCATCGTCAGTTCCCGCAAATCAAAGCGATTATTGTTAGGCAAATAGCGTGGCCAGACTCGAGGTGCTAGGGCTGGAGTCTCCGTCAAACTGGTAACGGTAATGGCCTGCCCTGTGCCAATTTGGGAATTTTGAGTTTGGACTAAAAACTGTACCGCCTTGAGCACGCCCTCTGCCGAATTACCCGTTGCCACAAGCACTGGGTTACCGCCGTCTTTAACGGTCGTCAACATCAACACCCCGACATCGGGAGGCAGTGGCGAATTGTTTCCATCTAAAATCTGTCCGTTCTTAACTGGAAACGGCAACGACAATCGAGACAGCAGCGGTTGTTCGGCCGGAGTCCCAATCGCGACAAGGCGATCGTTCCATTTCAAGTTGTTGAGGTCGGGTACCAAACGAGTATTGAGCGGACGAAAATCAACCATGCGTCCAGCATCAGCCTGAAACAGCGCAGCGGCATTTAGCCAAGCTTCGCTATAAGTACTCGGCCGCAGATAGGTCAGCTGATTGGGATCTAGACTCAACTGATCAATCAGCGGGTAAGGATAGCGGCTAAAATCGAGCGGCACAGTTTGCGGCTCATAGTCTAAGACAATTTTTGAATCGGGTAGAATCTCCGTCCATAGGGTTGGGTCGGTCGGAATCGTGCAAGCCTCAGACGTTTGCTGCTCTGCCAAAATCACAATATCGTTATAGTCCTGAATGAGGTTGGGTGGAATATTCAACACCACCTGACCAATTTGAGATTTAGGCCGATTTAGGGGAATACTGCCAACACTAGTGTCATTCACCCGCACCACCAAGCTAGAACGATCGGCTAGCAGTGAAGGGGAATGTTGAAAGCGAAGAATCAACTTCGCTGTTTTTGTTTGCCAGTTGCGCGGCCGCGTAAAGCCGAGCCGAGCCTCAGGATATACGCCTTCCATCCGCAGACGGTTTCCTACGACCGGGCTGCGATTAAACTCCAACACATACTGATAACTAGGCTGCGTAGACTCAGCGGGCGTCGAATCAGGCGAGTCAGCCCCATCCCCCGGTGCAGCAGTCGCTGGGGTAGGAGTAGTCGGCCGTGCCGCAGGTTTTGGAGCAACGCTCGGTTGAGGTGCTCGCCGAATTTGAGTGGTTGCAGGAGCCTGTCGCGGGCGATACACCGGAGCAGGTGCAGACTGGCGGGGAAGCGTAAATTCACGAATGACTCGGTTTTCCTGCTGTTGTACGCTAGTCTGAGCCGTTACTAACGCTGGCATTACGCTCAAGCTTGTACCTAACACGATTAAACTTAATGCGCCAATCAAAGAACGAGTGCGCCAAGAGCGCCCCTTAAACGAGCGAATCTTGGCAGACGATCCTCTCTCTAAGCCTCCTCTTTGAAAACTACCTCTGTAAAAGCTAAGGAACCATTGACGTAGCAGACTAAACATAGACCTATCTCTACTCATTAAGTAAGTAAGGGGGTTTACGTGGGATGGGGTCTAAGGCTGAAGCCAGTTGACAGCTACATCGGTAGATGAAAGCAACCCAAACCAACTAAGATTCTGCGTATAGTAAGCAGAGCTGTTATCCCAAAAGCCGTCCCGATAGGTCGGGAGCAGCTTTTGTTGACGAATTTGATCCGCAATCTCTGGTGCCGTAACGCTAAAAGCGGAGTAGAGCATCGCATATTGAGCCGTAGACTCGTAGGTCACAAGCGGCTGTCCTTGCAAATCAATTTGAGCCGGAATGGCTTGGTTAGATTGCCACAGGGTTCTAAGCGTAACGAGATGTTGCTGTAAGTATTCCCGCGCAGCTGGCTCGTTGAACCATTTGGCATCGATGGCCACTCGCCACCAAACCCGATAGGCATCAAAGCCATAGAGGCTGCGGAGCGGATTGGGATCTCGCAGAGGGGTGAAGCGTCCAGTAGTTAGGTTCAGCGCCACCCAATCGCTGGGCAAGCCAGCCGCCGAAATTTTGGCGGATTCGTTGAGTACGGCATAACTGCTGGGTACCAGGCTGAGCCAATCGTGCTCTGCATCGACTTGGGCAAAAATCCGGAAGGCGTACGGCGCTAAATAAGACGGATTTAGATAAAGCAATGTAGGTTGGGGCCGAAATGCCTCAACTGGGCCTGGTAGCAAGTAGCGCATAGTTGCAGGGTTTCCTGCTAAAGGAGGCGGGTTGTTGGCCTGCGGTGCAGACCCAGACACCGTTGAAAGCATCCACAGGTCTCGTAACTTAATCCGAGCTTGCTGTAAATAATCCGGACGATTCCAGCGACGAGCCGCCAAAATCAGGGCTGTAATGGCATCAATATCGGCATCGCTGGCAAAGTTTTTATCGAGAATCACCCATTTGCCATTTTCATCTTTTCCCCATTTCCAAGACCATAGACTGTCGCTCGGAGTACCGTTAGCGTTAAATCGCCGCAGATTCACTTCTGCCCAGTTAAAGCTGCGAGCAAAGGTATCGGGGTCATCAATTAAAACCGCTCGCAGCATCGCATATGCCTGCCCTTCGGAGGTAGTACGCTCGTTTGCTTCCCAATCAATCACCCGGCCATCGGCTTGAATGAACCGCTGGCGGTAGGCAGCCCAGCTTTGTTGCAGCCATACCAGCGTCGAATCGGAACGTGACGCGATCGCCGTTGAACTGGCGCTAACACCAGGAGACCCTACACTGGGTGACGCTCCAACAGGAGGCTGAGCCGTTTTGGCGCAGCTTGATATCACTATTCCCATGAGCAAGGCCGCTGCAATCATTGGTCGGAAGCAGAAAAAAAATCTTTCAGCCATAGCTATCTGCGTCGATCCCCATAGATGAACCCACACGATGAACCCTCCTTAGTACCGCTCTCACCTAGTACCGTTCCCAATAGGGTTGGAACCCACGTTGCTGCAAGAAACTTTCTTGAATCTGGTGTGATTGCTGCACAATCGTAGGATCGACAATGCCCGCGCCAGCCAGTTGCATCTGCATCAGCTCCAATTCTGATAGCGCTTCTAACTTGTCGCCTTGAGCTGCCGTCAGCCCAATTAATGCCATCCGAGCCGAACGATTTGCCGGTTCAGTCGCCAGCACTTCTTCGTAAATTTGCGCTGCCAAATCAAACCGACGCTGTTGAAACCGCACCCCGCCTAGAGCCGAGAGCGCATCGGTATTACTCGGGAACCGCGCCAAGATTTGCTCGTAGGAGCGGCTTGCTAGAGTCAAGTTGCCCTGCTCTTGAGCCAGTTGCGCCTGCACAAAGTAAGCGCCCAAGTTATTGGGATCTTGGGCAATAATTTGAGCAATTTGCGCTTGAGCCAGCCGAGGACTGCGCACTGACAGCACCTGAAGCTGCCGCACGCGAACTGGAATATTGGCTGGATCGACTTGCAATAAGGCGTTGTAAAGCGGTTCTCGCTGAGGGCTAGCGGGCAATGCTCCCGCTAAACTCAGCAGTTCGGGTGGCGTATCGGTCAGTGGGCGAGAGGTAATCCAAGCGTTGAGCACCGCTTCTGCTTCTGCTTGCGAAATCAGCCCTGCCTGATAGGCAAGGCTGGCTCGACCCAGCTGCTTGGCATAGTCTTGGGGGTTGAGGGCGATAATTTGGTCGTAAATGGTCAGCGCTTCCGCTAGCCGCCCTTGGCTTTGCCGCAGTCCGGCTAATCCTTGCAGGGCCGCGCTAACCATGCCGCGATCGCTGGGGTTACTGGCCAAAATCGACTGATACCGCTGCGCGCTAGCCTCCAAGTTGCCTTCTTTGCGATCTACCTCTGCCAGCAGCAGCAAAATCGCCGAGGAGTCTTGGCTCCCGGCTGAGGTGGCCGAGTAAGCGGCTAAAGCGCTGCGAGCCGCACTCAAATCATTCGCTCTAATATAAATTTGAGCAATGCGGAAATTTAAGAATGGCTCGTTCACCCCGGCGTTGAGTAGGGTTTGAAAATAAGGCAGCAGTTCTGGCCCCGGAGCATCTAGCCGCTGGAGGGCTTGAGCTAGAGTTCGCAATTGCGCCGGGTCTGACGGCAGGGGTTGGAAGTAGGGCTGGAGCCGTTGCTGCAAGCTCTGACTAGAAATTAGCCCCGTTTGTCTTTCTAGAACCGCAACTTGAACCTGTAAACCCGCATCGTTAGGCTGCTGCTGCGCGAGCTGCCGATAAATTTGCAGCGCGAATGCTTGCTCTGAGGGATAGCCACTCAGCACGTCAGCAATTTCGCGCCCAATTGAAACCGTTAGGTTAGGCGATTGCAGCGCTTCTTTATAGAGAGCAACCGCCTCTTGAGCGTAGATTTGGTTGTCGCTGTAGCGGGCAATGTCATTGAGCGCCCGGGCGAGTGCCAGACGCGAATCTTGCCGCCCCCGCAACGGTGCTAGAACCGCCGCCGCCTGGTTAATTTGTTGGTTAGCCGCGTAGGCTGAGGCCAGAGCGGCCCTGACTTGAATGGTCGTACTGGTTAAGGTGGGCGATCGCCGCAATTCTGTTTCCAGCACTTGAACGGCCTGAGCCGGGTTACCCGATTGTCGCAGAGCAAGAGCATAGGCCGTTGCTTGCCCACCTGTAATCGGCTTACCGAGCGCCCGGTAGCGATTGAATAGCTCTAAACTGCGGGCAAAGTCACCGCTGTAGGCAGAAATTTCGGCTGCGCCCAATAGCGTCTCTGGGGCAGGATTACCCTGCAATACAATGGCGTAGTCGGCCAGAGATTCACTAAAACGCCCCTGGTAGCCCAGCAGTA
>JAYUYI010000832.1:0-2425 GCA_043752545.1 Thermoleptolyngbya sp. | reverse complement strand
ATCAGATGGGGAAATGCTTCATCTGGCTGTACTAACGCCAGCTCGGGAGAGACATAGTCATTGGGTGACAGCAGCGCCCGCTGTAAGACGGTCAGAGTTTCTTCGACCATGCGGAACTGGCGAAACATCTGGCTAGCGCGGCGCTGTTCTGCTTCTCCAACCGCGCGTCGGGCTTCAGGATTGGCAGCCCAGGCTTGGATGGTAGACACTAGTTCATTAACGGTAGCCTCGTGATCATGTGCCGGATTGGTGAGCAATTTACCGGTGGTGCCCAGTTCTTCTGGAATCCCACTGACCGCAGAGGCAATCACTGGCACGCCCTTGGCCATCGCTTCCATAATGGTTAGGGGCATCCCTTCTAGCTTGGAAGGCAAAATGAATAGGTCAGCCGCTTCCAGCCAGTTGGCAATATCCCACTGCTGCCCCAGTAGCGTGACGCGATCGCCCACCTCTAGCTCGGCTAGGGCATACTCTAGCTCAGGCCGCATACTGCCTTCTCCTGCCCAGACAAAATACAGGTTAGACCAAACAGACGTATGGCGCAAAGTGGCGATCGCATCTAGCTGATACTGAAACCCCTTGACAGACTCCAGTCGAGCCGCCGTAAAGCACAACACGCCCTTGGCAGGCACCCCGAGGCTTTTCCGGAGGCGATCGCGCATTGCTCCATCGCGCGGCGAAAAGAAGTGCTCTGGCCTGCCATAGTGAATCACTTGCCCTTTATCGCTGGGCAGCCGGAACAGCTTGTACAGCAGCTCCAGGTTTTCTCGACAGACGGCAATCACCTGTTTTGCCCGCCGATACTGCCGCTCCAACATGCCGAGGTAGTACTCAGCATCTACACCCTCGCCAAACCGTTGAACTAGGTAGGGCGCGACAAAACCCACCACAATTACATAGGGGATTCCCATCTGGAGCGCTACCTCTTTTGCCGCCAGGTTAGAGAGCGGGTAAGAATCGCTAAACAAAATTAGATCTGGCTGGGTGCGCGGAAAGATGGCTTGAGCCTGGGACAGATCGCTGCCTGTTCGGCCAAATTCTTCTACCGTGTCAAAGTCTAGCCACTCGTGCCGAACGCCTGCCTGCTGCTGGCTGGTAATCAGGGGATTCTCGCTCTGAGTTTGCGCGACGGTAACCCGATACCCCTGAGCCCGCAGTCCCAACGCTATCATGTCGTTATATTGGGCAACGCCACCCGTACCGGGATCATCGGTATACAGCAGAATGTGTTTGCTCATGACGTGGGGGGTGGCTTGGGAAGGAAGCATAGAAGCAGAAAATGTGCTCAAGTTACTGGGTCAGCCAGCCGTTCTTTCCCATCTTAAAGTCGGTTGCGATGTAATCCCGTCTAGATCTGTGATCAAATATCCTATGAACAAGTCTTTACTCGGAACCATGCTGGCGATCGCGACTAATGTAGGGGCGATCGCGTTTCTCCAGGTGCCTCAACTGCAACGGCTCAAAACCCGCAGCGAAACTGCTCCTATTGCTAGCATTCGGCGCGATTTGGAAACTGAGAAAACCCGCTTAAATTTACTTAAAACGTTGCCTGCCTTTGGCTTTCAAAACCTCATTGCCGATTGGACGTTCCTCAACTTTTTACAATACTTCGGCGACTCTCGAGCCAGAGAACGAACTGACTACAGCCTCAGCCCAGATTACTTTGAGGTGGTTTTAAATCACGACCCTCGGTTTCTCGCGACCTACACCTTTCTCTCGACTAGCAGCTCACTCTACGCCGGACTCCCAGAACGCTCAGTCGCCATCACCGCCAAAGGGCTAGAGTCCTTGACTCCAACTGTACCTCAAGGCTCTTACTATGTCTGGCGCAGCCGAGGCATAGACGAACTTTTGTTTTTAGGAGATGCTCACGCTGCTCGTCAATCGTTTACCACTGCCGCCGAGTGGGCAGATGCATCTGGAACACCCGAAGCAAGGGCGAGTGCTCAGCTTTCTCGCCAAACAGCTGCGTTCTTAGCCAGCAATCCCAATAGTAAATATGCTCAATTTTTTGCCTGGACCATGGTGCTCAACAACGCTCCAGATGATAAAACTCGAACCCATGCCGTTGCCCGGATTCGTCAGATGGGAGGCAGCGTCATTCCCAACCCAGATGGCACCTATCAACTCAGGCCACCGACTCAAGATTAGATAGCGATAGGGTGCAGATGCAGAGCAGATCCGTGGCGTCAATTGTTCTAGTGTTCAGCTAGGCATCTGTTCAGCTGGGGCACCCGCATTGAGTCAATTAGCAGACGTTATAATTCAGGGTATAGAGCGGGTCATGCATCTAATCCGAATGAGAGCTAAATACCAAGCCAGAAGGGTATGAGGTATGACAGGCTTTATGAAAATAGGTTAATATTAGTTAACAATTAAAATTTTGAAATAAGCTAGATCTTCATACACCCTGCATCAGGCAGGT
>JAYUYI010000831.1:0-2431 GCA_043752545.1 Thermoleptolyngbya sp. | reverse complement strand
CTTTTTTCACCTTTTAGTTCTTTTGGCAAGCCCTTCTTGGGAATGGTGCAAGATCTAGGCTAACTTTAATTCTTCATACGCTCTATCAGGAAACCCCTGAAGCTGAGATTAATTTGCAGGATATTCATGCTTGGGAAGATTTCCTCCCATCGCCAAATGCGATTGCCCCATTAAATGCGATCGCCACATTCGATAAAAACTAGGGAGCTACCTGCTCTCTGTGCTAATGGTTTGGCAACTACTGAGGAGGTTCTTCCCCAGTCTATGGCGTTCTATCCCGTAGCTCAAGCGTATAAACCCCCGTGGTTCCGATGGGAATATCAACGGTAGCTAGCGGGCGATCGCGACCAAGCATCCAAATTTCATATTGTCCTGGCTTTAGCCCCGGGGCGGCAAAGCGACCAGTGCGGTTGGTAAATACCTCCACCGCAGGCCAGTTAGGGTCAGTTAACGAGATCATGCGACCATACTGCAATGCCACAGGGTTTCCCTGCTCATCCACCAGCACCCCCCGCACCAGCACCGTGGCATCCGTCCCCACGCGAATTAGAGTGCCACTGCGATAGGTCGGAAACACCCCAAACCGAGATTCTCCCAATTCGCTCCCCTGAGGTAGGCTGGGTGCATCCGCCACCAGAGTCGTGAGAGCATAAGGCGAGAGGGGCACCACTGCTGAGCCAAAGGCATCAGCTCGGGCAATGTCACCGTTGACGCCTGGGTTAATCTGTACGACCTGGTCGTGGGCGGTGCCCTGACGGGCAATAATGGCAAAACTGTTATCAATCGGGCGAGACCAACCCCACACGCCATCGGCAAAGGCGAGGGCGGTGCCCCAAGTAAATCGAGTGGTTTGAACGGTGGGATTTGAGTTGCCCTGAGGGATATCAATACTATGGTCGAGGCTGAAGTCGGCGCGATACCCCCGGTAGCGAGTTTGACTGAGTAGGTTGATTGTGCGATCGCTCGTAGTAGCAGTCAACGCCGTGCTGATCCCCTCAAACGTAACGGGTGGGCTGTACGACCAGTTGACGCGATTCGTGGCTAGACCATCACTGCCTAACGTAGTGGAGGCATTGACAAACTGGCGCTGCCTGGGCAGAGCCGCCGAGATCCCAACAAACAGGCTTGGCTCGGTTTGACCTTGATCATTCAGCCCATAGCTAGCGCTAACATTCAAGGTCAGACCCCGAGCAATGGGTTTAGCTAAGCCTATAGTCAGGGAATAGGCGTCGCTGGGCTGGTCGCGGGTGAACTGATAACGGCCACTGAGAGTGACTCGGGTATCTCTAAAGATGGTTTGGCTATAAGCTAACGACAAATCCAGGCCGGTTGAGTTATTGGGCACCCCGGCGGCCACAGTCATAAAATGTAGCCCTCGATATTCTGCTGACAGGCGTAGACTGCGACTGGTGGTGCTGGTTGCCCCTTGAAAGAGCCAGTCATAATAAAGCCGTGCTGCACCATCTATGCCAGAGTCTTGGTCTAGACTGAGAGCAGCATCCCAGCCGATGTTGCCAATGGTAGTAGCCCAGGTGCCTTCGATGCCCACCAATTGGGTGCTCAAATCCCCTTGGAAATAGGCTCCCAGGGTGAGAGTGTCGTTTACTCCAAAGCGGTGAGACAGGTTGAGGACAGGTTGGCTAAAGTCGTAGGCTTGAGGTGCGCTGCTGGGACTATCGCCCTCCGCAGGGAAGCCCAGACTATAGGCAAACTGCTGCACCCCTGGCGCGAGCAAATCTCCGGAGACGCCCGTGGCAAAGTCGAGCCGCTCCACTCGCCCCAAGTCATCGGTGACCACTAACTGCACTCCATTAATGCCAGCATTGAGGGGCAGGTTACGGATATCTTGCGGCCCCGGGTCGAGGCGCAGCGTTTGCACCGCCTGACCATTGATAAAAACTTCAATGGTGGAAGGACGCTCCAAAAAAAACTCAAAGCGGCTAACGGGGCGAGTCACCCGGAAAGGCTGGAGAGCAAAATTGCGGGCAACCCCTACACCCACCATCGGCAAACTCGCCTGATAGCCTCGCATTGGCACTGCCAAATCCCCTATTTGGTAGCGAACAGCCGAGGCGATATCGTCGTGGACTACTCTAATAGGGCCACGTTGCCAAGCCGGGGAACCAGCCTCGGTAAAATTGAGGCTACCTTCCAGAACCCACCCATCTAAGTTTACAGCTCCGTCAAAGTTGAGCCTGAAAGGTTGCCGCCCCGTAGTATCCGCTGCTCCTGACCACACAATGTCTTGCCCACCTCGCAGATTCAGATAGCCGCTCATTCGGCTGGGAGGCAGGGCATGAGCCAACTCTGGAGGAACGTTGGCTGAGTTCACGTCTAGCACAGCAGTTTGCCTTAGAGCCGCTGGAATGCTGACTTGAAGCTCTAACCGCCTGCTGTCGAAATTAATGGCAATACCCAGTTCACGAATACT
>JAYUYI010000830.1:0-6192 GCA_043752545.1 Thermoleptolyngbya sp. | reverse complement strand
CGCAGTTGGAGGTTGAGGGCGGCGATCGCCTGGTCGATTTGGGCCATGCCGGACTGCCGCACATGGCGTTTGAGGGCATGGAGCGGGGCTGGGGCTAGAAGTGCGGGTGAGGGCGGCGGTGACGGTGGAGCTGGGGCAACGCGCGCGGGTGATGCCGGTAGGGGGGCACTGATGGCTTGAGGCCAATAGGGTTGACGGCGGACAACCTGACGCAAGGCTGTGGCGATCGCGTCTGTTTCAGCGGTTTTGAGGCAGTATCCTGTGGCTCCAAGCTGTTGGGCAGCGGCCACCATAAGCGGCTCGGCAGCAGTTCCCAGCAGCAATATGGGCAGCTGCGGAAATGCGGTGCGCAGCTGGCGGCATAGATTCATGCCCTGAAGGCGATTGGGGTCAGCCCGACCCAAGTCTTGATCGACGACCACTAAATCCACCGTCTCAAAGAGGGTGATCAGATCTGGTTGCGGGGCTAACCGAGTTTGGATCAGGCGGAGAGCGTCGCTGCCGTCATCCGCTTCAATCACTAAGTCAAAATCAGACAATTGCTCTAGCCAGACACGCAAGCCCAACCGGAAGACCGGATCGTCGGCGACTAGGGCGAGGTAATAAGGGCGTGGGGCAGGAGGCATGGAGGGGCAAGTTAGAGGATGGGATCACGCGTAAGGGGGCGCATGACATAGGCACGACTCACGCTTCACCAAGCTGAGGAAGACGTTAAATAAGTTTTGAATGTTGAGTTTTGAGTTTTGAGTTGACCGTCTAACTCAAAACTCAAAACTCATTCCTCCCTCAGGGTGCCGGGTCTTCGGAGGATAAATTAGCGTCGCTACCCTCCAGCGTATCGGATGTAACAGGGTCTGAGAATTCAGGGGCAGATTGGGATTCCCAGCTTGACCAAATCGCCGCCCGCTCGGTTTGCCAACGGGCGATCGCGTCTTGGGCTTCACGATAGAGCGGGCGGTCAGAGGCAATTTGTGAGGCGAGGCCGATTGCTTCGCTGAGGTGCTGCCTTGTTGCCTGGGCGGTTGCGGCATCTAATAGTTTGCGGTCTTCGGCTATCAGGGTTTGAGTGAGGGTGGCTTGCCATTGGCCAATCAATGTTTTTGCCTGCTCGTAGAGTGCGCGTCCCCGTTCAATTTTGGTGGCGGTGCGCATGGCTTGGCGCAGATTGCCTGCCTGCGCTAATTCCTCCGCCTCGGCTAAAATTGGCTGATCTTGAACGGTCTGAATTTGGCTCGTCCAGGTGGCGATCGCCGCTTGAGCATCTTGCCACAGGGCACGGCTTTGGGGCACCTGCTGGGCAGCGGCGATCGCGGCTTGCAGCGCCGAAATATTGCCGGACTGGGCGAGAGTCTGGGCGTAGTTGAGCAGCGGCAGATCGTCTAGCCGCTGAATTTCTTGGTTCCAAGCCGAAATTAAGGTCTGAGCCTGAAGCCGACGAGGCCGAGTGGTGTCAAGTTGATTAGCCTGGGCGATCGCCAGTTCGTAGGCGGGGCGATGCCCTAAGCTGGCCACGGCGCTGGCCACCTGCAATTGCTGCACGTCTTGCAGTTGCTCACGCCAGCTTTGCATGGCCACCTGCGCGGGCACGTAAAAGGGACTGCTAGCTGGAATCGGCTGCACGGCGGCGATCGCCTCCTGCAACCGCCATACTTGCCCCCACGATGGCTGCACCTGCTCGGTGGCATCCCAGCGAGCTAGCGCCTGAGCATGGCTGTAGCGAACTAAGTGCTGCTGTTCGGCAGGCAGCTCTAGATTTGATGGAATATCTTGCCCGATGGCCACTGCCCCGGCGACGTCTCCCTCGCGCCACCGCTGCAAGCCAATGTCCAACAATGCCTGACTCCACTGCTGCAGCTCAACTCTAGCTGCATCCCATGTCACCGACTGGGGGCTAATTTTTTGCGCCAGGGCGATCGCCGCTTGCCAGCTCTCGGGTCGAGCCTTCGCAGCCGCCTGACGAGCCTGGTCGAGCGACTGCCACGCGGTTTGCTCTACCACAATTTGGCTGGTCAGCGCATTCATCTGGTGGGTGTGCCAGTAGTCATGGGGTAGTTTCCCCAGTTCAACCAATTGCTCGGAGGCCAAGGCCCAATTTTGCTGGCGCAAGGCTGTTAGGGCAGTAGCGTAGAGGGTCTCGCCCTGCTGCCATTGGGTTTGCCAATCGGCGATCGCCTCCTGTGCCTGCGGGTAGCTGGGGCTGCTGGGGGGAATTGCTTGGGCAATGTTGAGGGCATCGGCCAGGTCGTTTTGTGCTAACCGCTGTTCAGCGATCGCCAAAATGCTCTGAGACCATTGTGCTAGCAGCTCTTGCGCCTCGGCATAAAGTGGATGGTTCGGTGACCACCGGTGGACTAGCTCCACCCCAGCCAGTAGCGGTTTGAGATCACCAGTCTGGGCGGATTGGCGGGCGGCTTCGCGGGCACAGTGGAGGCGATCGCCATCTGCCGCCGCAAATGACATCCGTTGACAATCGGGCAGCGAGGGCAGACGAGTCAGCCACTGCAATGCCTGCATCCCTAGGCCAGCAGAGACGGCAAAGGCCAACAGCCACAGAGCAGACCCGACCCATACGGCATTCCAGCGCCGCGATCGCTGTTTGGGTACAGGGCGGCGGCGGGGCTGGCGGGGCGGTGGATGGACGGCAGGTGGAGGGTTGAAGCCGATCGAGGTGGGTCGATGCGGTAGATCTACCCCGAGCGCTTCGAGTTGAGAGCGAGGAGAGCGGAGCCGATCTGGATCCGCAGACGTGGCAGCTTGATAGGCAGACTTTGCTGGTTTTCGACCAGGTTTACGCGGTTGTCTGCTGGCTCCCACTGAATTTGCCGTGTGTCGTACCATCCTCGCCCTCTATCCCTCGTTTTCTACACTCACTGGTGTTAGTGGCTCATGCCGTTAGAGCACAGACCCTTTACTCTGCACCCCCCTCATTCCTTGGTCAAGCTAAGTGTTGATATTAACGAATTTCAGCTTAAAGGCTGCAAGATTTTTGCTGCCTATTTTCAGACGTTCAAGGGCAGCCCTCCGCTAGCCAATAGCGATACATGTGCTGCTACGACGCGCCATCCGTCTGCAGTGCGAAGCCAGGTTTGGCTTTGCCGACCGACCTGTGCCGTGGTAGCACGATAGAATTCGGTGTTGGCGGTGGCAAAGTCGTCGCCATAGGTGGTGATCACCGTGTTTTGCAAGGTTCGAGCCAGTCCGGCAACAGCGCGGTTGGCACGAAAGTTGGCGATCGCCTCATACCCATAGAGATTTTCAGTGGCTCCATAGCGCAGGGTATGGGGGCTACGCCAAAACAATTCATTTAACACGGCCACATCGTTGCTAACCAACGCGGCCTCATAGCGTTCAAACGCAGCGGTCACTTCGGCCACGATAGCGGGGAGATTAATATCCATAAAAGTAATAGAGATGATTGATCAAAATGACGTTTGGTAGGTGCAATCATAGGGCAGATCCCTGTAAGTTAAGGTGATGCAAAAATCCAAACATGGGCTTGAGTGCAGATCGCATGAGAAAACGTCTGCCACGGTGGATTTACTGGATCGGGCTAGGAATCGGAGTGTTAGTGCTGACGGCAGTGCTGCCAACGGTGCCTGTTTTGTTGCAGGGAATCTACTCGGCCTTGGGGGCTACATGGCGAGCAACCATTGATCTGCTCACCATTACGTTGATTACTGTTTTGTTTGCTAGCCTGCTGGCACCGCTAGAAGCGCTGGGCTGGTGGGCAGGCTGGTATGGCGATGAAATCCAAACGAACAGTAGCCCTGGTACCTTGGCGGAACCGCTGATGGCGGGGCAAGCAGTGCGGCGCTACGTAGTCTATCTGGATGGTATCTCCCAGGCTCAGCACCTCTATATTCCCGAAGTTGAGCGGTTTTTGCAGGAACTGGCCACGGCTTTGCCAGATGACATTGTGTTGATTAAGGGAATTATTCCCTACTCAGTATTAAATAGACCCCTGACCGAAGATCGGCTGCTTTCTTTTTTCTGGCGAATTGCTGATCGGCTCCAGATGAACCCAAGTGGGGGCATTTTGGGTCTTTTGCTGGCCACCACTATCAACATTCGCAATGTGCTGACCGTGAGTGTAGTCGCCGACCAACGCTATGGCCCAATCTACAATCAGGGAACGGCACAGATTCTTCACAATAGCTTGCTGACACACGGATATCAGCCGGGTGGTGGGGTACCCCTGACGCTTTTGGGGTATAGCGGTGGTGGCCAGGTGGCGATGGGTGCGGCTGCGTATTTGAAGCGATCGCTCAACGCTCCAATTGATGTAATTTCTTTGTCGGGGGTGCTGAGTGGCAACCACAATGCCCTGGAGTTGGAGCATGTCTATCACATTCGGGGCGATCGCGATTGGGTCGAAAAAGAAGGGGCGATTTTGTTTCCCCGCCGCTGGAAGATTTTTTTCCTGTCTGATTGGAATCGGGCTAAGCAACGGGGCAAAATTACGCTGGTTTCGCTTGGCCCGGTGGGGCACAATGCGGGCACAGGGCCTTACAGCACTACGGCACATTTACCCGACGGGCGGACGCACTTGCAGCAAACGGTGGAGCTGATTGTCAGCATTGTTCAGGGCAATTCACCCCTGGTGAGGCGGACGCAGGTCAGCCAGTTGGGCAACTACGACCTCTATCACCAGGCGGCGTTTAATCGTCCTGAGCATTACCCGCTGCAGCAGTCGCTTGATCCAGAATTGTATCGGGCGATCGCCCCCTGGATGGGACGGCTGATTTTGCCCCACTGCGATCAGCGGCGGCAGGTCAAAGGGGCGCTGTTTGAGGTGTATCATACCGAGCCGGGATACGAGCATTTGGTCGGTCAGCAAGTGCCTCTGCGCTGGGGCCAGTCGGTGCTCATGCCGTCCTACCTGCGGAGCGTCACCAAAGACCTTTATTTTAGTGAAGAAGCCGAATACAGCATGAGTCAGGGGGCAGTGCATCCCTATCGACTAGATCGGTGGCAGCAGGTGAACCCGCTAGAGTCGCTAGCAGGTGCCCGCCCCTACGACGATGTAGTGGTCAGGCTAAATGCGGTGACCGTGGAAGAGAGATCTGAAGGCTTGGCGCTGTATATCACGGTAGAACCGATCCAAATTACGGGTCGCTATTATGCCTTGGTCAAGATTTTGGGGCGGGTGCCCGTGGTTGAAAACCCAGAGTCTGATTGGTTTCGAGTGGTGCATTTCAACCCGGCAACTCGGTCGTTTGACCAGGTTCCAGAGATCGTGCAGATTCCGCAAGTGGTTGCAGATCGAGACGGGGTTTTGGCATCTACCAATTGCCAGTTGGAGCGATCGCCCCTAAACGAAACGGGTTGGTATATTTACGGGGAACAGGATCACACGGGTAAGTTTGTGGTACGGGCGATCGCCCCTCGTGCCTTGCTGCGCCTCCAGCCCGATCGGGTGATTTTTGGCAAAGACGCGGCCTGGGAGTATATCAAACACGGTGCTTGGGCCAATGTGGTGGCGCAGAAGGGGCGAGTGAGTTCGGTCTTATTGTGTCCAACTGAGCAGATGTCTTCTGCAGCGCGGCAGCAGGCCGATTGCGATCAAACTTGCGATCAAGCCAGCGACCCAGCCAAGGATGGGCGATCAGTGCCAATGCAGAGTGTAGTGTCGCAGTGGCGAGAGGGCGATCGCGCCCTGCTGCTGCATGTCTATGGCGGCATTGGTGGCAAAAGACGAGAAGCGGCGGCCAACACGCCAATTTTCTTTGGTCACTTTGCCTATGGAGTCGCTACGGTGGTCTATGAGCCACTGGCGCAGGAGTTGAGCTTCGACATTTGCTATTACCAGGTCTATACCCACAATCAAGATGGCATCATTGCTGGCGCATTGGCGTGGCACCGATATTTGGGCGATCGCCAGTTTGGCTGGTTGGGGGTGCGCCCGGTCTGCGATCTGTTAATCAAGCTCGATGCCTTTACTCAAGAGTATGATTTTGGTGGCATTAACGCCTCGGCGCTAGACAGCTTAATCCATCAGCTAGAGATGATGACAGCCCGCTACCGCATCGGCGATGGCACGGGCGGCACCTATGTGGGGCCAGCCCATAACTGTGCTCAAGATTCAAACCAAGCGCTGTATGCGGCGGTCAAGCACTTGGGTGATATTGTCAAACGCAGCCCTGCGATCCATCAGTGGTTAGACCAAAACCCTGCCCAGGCGCGGCGATTCCA
>JAYUYI010000829.1:0-13878 GCA_043752545.1 Thermoleptolyngbya sp. | reverse complement strand
GCTTACCCAATTTGGTAATGACGGTGCCCACCCCGCGCTGCTGCAACACGGCGGCTGCCCTGGCGGCATCGTCTAAAGTTTCGACCGGGAAGCCCACTAGCTGACTCGTTTCGACCTGGTTGGGCGTGATGATGTCGATCAGCGGATAGAGTTCGGCGGGTAGCTGAGTGGGGGCGGGGGCGGGGTCAAACACCACGGTGACGCCTGCTGCCTTTGCTGCCTTTGCCGCCGCTACCACCATGGGCAAGGGCACTTCTAGCTGAAGCATCAACACCTGTGCCCCCGATAAGGCTGAGACTAATCGCTCCACATCCGACGCATCGACGCGCCCGTTGGCACCGGGCACAATAATAATCGTGTTTTCGCTAGCATCGTCCACCGCGATCGCCGCTACCCCAGAGTGGGTGCCTGGATCGACTAAAACGCGATCGCATCCCACCCCGCTCTGCTGCAACGCCGTCAGCAAATCCTGACCAAACGTGTCATTCCCCACCCGCCCCACCATCTGCGTTGGCACCTCTAGCCGCGCCACCGCCACCGCCTGGTTTGCGCCCTTCCCTCCCGGCACCGTCTCAAACGAATACCCAGTCAGCGTTTCACCCGGCACAGGCAATCGTGGCGATCGCGTTACCAAATCCATATTAATGCTGCCGAAAACCACAACCGTCATAGGCGGTTCGCGGGACTCAATACAATTTGCTCAGTATACGGCGGCGACTGGACGGTCAATCCTTAAGTCTTCCAGAACAATTCCTGCATTTTGAACAGATCAGACCTCCGATTTTTCCTAAAAAATCGGAGGTCTAAAAGAAATGACTGGGCGACTAATTACTAATAAGGTTGAAACGTTCCTCTCAGTTCGCCAGCTCGATTTTGCTTGGTGTGGATGTCAACATACAAATTGCCGCTAGAGAGCGCCTGCAACTGCTCACTCGTTAACGTGTATTCTCCAGCAAATCCACCTTTCAAGCCGCTACCATCTGGGCTGACCTCCAGCGCGTACTGAAAAGGGCCATTGACCGTCGGTTCCCCGCGATGGATATGAATGCCAGAGGTAATGTTTGGGTTCGGTGGATCCAGCGGATCAGTGGCATAGTCGCGCAGTCCACTCGACAAATTGCTGAAGCTGCCTCGTACCATGAGGCGATCGCCCACTAGCACCGCACCTGCTGCCCCAAAGGCCGACGTTGTCGGGGTAGACGCCACCACGCCGTTTTTGCTCAACACCGCCACATATCGCGTCATGGCACTGGGCGGTACCCCCTGGGCGATCGCCGTTGCGTCTACTTGGCGCAGCGTATCTGTTAGCGGCTGCACCGTCAGTGTAGCGCTGTGCTGAGTTGGGGCGGTGTGGGTATGGCTAAAGGCTGGCGTTGAAGCGATTCCAACCAACAGCAAACAAGTGATGGCACCAACGAAAAAATTAGATAGAATTCGACGCGTCTTGTTCATGAGTCTATGTAGTATTGCTGAGTAATATAAACATTCAGCTTTAGTACGAACTGATGAATGAGATGGATGCATTGAAAAGCCGTTTTAGCAAACTATTTGCGCTCGGCAAACACAACGGGATGTATGGCAAAATTACCTGTAGTAGAACGGCTGTAATTTGGTAGAAGCCGATTACTTGGCAGTTTTTTTGTACGGAAGTCAACGTTTCCCGAAATTCGCCTCATCTAATTAGCATTTGCAACCGTACTGCTATTAGGCACAGACAAGGCGAGTCAGGCCACTGCCACGGTAGTTGTCAATCCAGAGCGGTTAGAGGCGTTTATTAACGTTGAGAATTTGCCGCCGTTGTCCCCCGGCAAGGTCTATGTGCTGTGGACGGTCGTGGGCAAGGAAACGTCTTATCCCACAGATGCAAAAGGAGCCATTTTGACTCAGGTGTTTCGGGTGAATTCTGAGGGCAATCTATTGCAGAGAATTATGGTGCCTGAGGTCTATCGTTCTAGCAAACTGATTAATAAAGTGGCCGTCACGCTAGAAGATGCCGCCGCGCCTGCCAACCACAGCGGGCCAATTGTGGCCATGACCGATCTGGTTTCAGACCTGTGAGGGCGAAGCATTTGCATTGAGATCTCGGCTATGGTTCCGGTATATTGATGCAAGTGCTTCGGCCCCTACCCAAGAAATATTCCTCCTTCTCCTTCCTCCTTCCCCTTCCTCCTTCCCTCCATGCTCCGTCCCCTCCTAGTTGCCCTCATCGCCTGTCTTTGCCTCACAGGCTGCATTCAATACGACGTTGGCATCAACTATGCCAGCCAAACTCAGGGCGAGATTGTGCAGCGGATCCGGCTGACAGAGCAGCTGACTAGTTTGAACAATCCCACCGCAAGGGCATGGGTCAGCACCATAGAACAACGTGCCAAGCAGGTCGGTGGCCAAGTGCGGCGACCGTCGAAACAAGAAGTGATTGTGACGATCCCGTTTAACAACGGCAAAGACTTGCAGAGCCGCTTCAACAAATTTTTTCAGCCCGCTGCTGTATCACTACCCGAATCTGGTACAGCCAGAACCCTTGACGTGCCGCAGGTAGACTCTCATCTCACGGTCAAAGAAAGTAACCTAATTTTGCTCCAGCGCAACCGCCTGAGTTACGACCTAGATTTGCGATCGCTGGGCGTCCTCTCTGCCGACGGCAGTCTGATTGTTAGTCCAGGCTCCCTGCTAGAGTTTGAATTTTCCCTAAACACCCCCTGGGGTGCCCGCAGCACCGGCAGCAGCCTCCCACCGGCGCAACAAAACCACCAGCTAACCTGGACTCTAGCCGCCGGAGCACAGCACCATGTAGAGGCCGTTTTTTGGCTACCCAGCCCCCTTGGCATTGGCACAGCTGCGATCGCCCTACTAGTAGCAATCGGCAGCTATCTCAAAACCCAAGTTGACGCCCTAACTGCACAACGCACACAGCCCGCTGAACAACCCATTCGTTGACCAACACGAGACAGGTATTTTTGCCCTCATCCCACTACTGCGCAGAAGCAAGTACATCCCTCATCCTTGATCTAGACGCTCTTCAACTGCGTCCACAGATTGTCATAGAGTTCAGTGGCTTGCCCCACCGAGGCGATCCCTTCACACTTAGCCAGCATTTCCTCAGACGGGAACAGGTTTGTGTTGGACTTCAGGTCGCTAGAAAGTAGCTCAAACGCTGCCGTGTTGGGTGTAGCAAACTTCAGTTTGTCTACCGCAAACGCGGCATTTTCTGGCTCTAGCATAAAGTTAATCCAGGCATAGGCAGCATCCGCATTGGGAGCCGTTTTGGGAATGGCGATCGTATCTGTCCACACCGAGGTGCCACTCTGAGGAATCACAAATTTGAGTTCGGGATGCTCGATCGGCAGCTTGTTGCCAATGATCGAATAGGTCATGCACAGAATCAAATCGCCTGCAATTAACCGATCTTCCCAGCCAAATGATTCAAACGACCGCACCGCAGGCTTCAACGTCTTCAGCCGTTCATAGGCTTCGTCTAATTCTTTAGGGTCGGTGGAATTGTATGAATAACCCAGCGATTTGAGCGTACCGCCCAGCACCTCGCGCACGTCATCAAGCAACGTCATTTTGCGAGACAGCTTGTCTTTGTTGTCCCAAATAAAGTTCCAGTCCTCTGGCCCAGGATTTAGCAGCTTGGTGTTGTAGATAAACCCGGTAGTGCCCCAGCTCACCGGAATACTGTGGGTGTTTTTGGCATCGTAGGGTGGATCTTGCCAGCGATCGCGCAAATTTTCCATGCCCGTCAGCCGCGCCGGATCGATTGTGGACAGCAGCTCCAACTCAATCATCTGCCGCACCATATAGTCAGACGGGTAGATGACGCTGTACTGAGTGCTGCCGCCCGCTAGCATTTTTGCCAGCATCACCTCGTTGGCTTCATACACATCCACAATCGCCTCAATACCCGTTTTGTCAGTAAATTTCTTGAACACATCGGGGTTGGAATAGTCAGCCCAGGTGTAGATGTGCAGTGGCCCAGTGGCAGCAGGGGAGGCGGTGGCTGGCTCGGCTGGGGCAGATGATTGCGTGTTGGGATCAGTGCCCCGCTGACAGTTGGCCAGGGCAACGCTAGAAAGCGCCGCCGCTGAAAACTGGAGAAACCGCCGCCGGGTTGGATTAGAGAACTGGCCAGCACTGAAGTGAGATTTTGGAGTCATAAAAAAGTAATACTACTCATCAGATGATTATCCGGTTTGTAGTGTAGAGTAGCGCAAAACGGGTTGTACCCCAAGCCGAAACATCTTCTCACAACAAGTCTGATAGTGCTTTCGAGCTAATCTAATAGTGCTTTCGAGCTGACCGTTGGCGCGCCCATCCAACTGCGGGTGCCAAATGATTGACAGGCCCGAGCCGCTACGTCAGCCGCTTGAGCCAAGGCATCTGGGAAGCTAGATTGCAAAATGAAATGGCAAAAAGCCCCATGAAAAATGTCGCCTGCACCCAGGGTATCAGCGGTTGAAACAGCGGGAACGCAGACGCTGCCGCAGACGCCGTGGCTGAGGTATTGAACCGGTTGCGCGCCTTGGGTAAGGGCAATGTGGGGGATGCCGCATGCCTGTAGATAGGCCAATACTTCGGCTGACATGCGGCAGCCGGGTGGGTAGAAGTTAGCAGAACAAATCGCGTAGTCTGTGTGCGCCAAAACGTCTTCAAACCCAGGCTTCCAACTACCGCCATCGACTATAACCGGGACAGATTGCGCGATCGCCCGTTGCGCGATCGCCTGCCCCACCGCCATCTGATGCCCATCGATCAGCACCAGATCGATCGCGCCTGTGTCGAACTGTTGCCAAATCTCAGCCGTAATGCAGCCCACGTCTGCCTGCGCTTTGACCGCATTTAGTGAAATGATGGCGCGATCGCCCGTCTCTTGAGTCACCAAAATCGAAGACGCTGCCGGTGGTGCAGTCCGCTTGGGCAATAGGTCAGCGATCGCCACCTCCCACCGTTCCAGATCCGTCCGAATTAGCTGTGCCATTGGATGCGAACCCAACACCCCCAGCACCTGAGACTGATTCCCCAGATAGCCAAACGTGACCGCCGCATTCGTCGCCGGCCCACCCGCTGTTGACCCGAAGTCCAGCGCCACAATTTTCTGATTCGCAGCAGGAACCGCCTCGACTAGATAGACTAAATCCAGTGTCATTAGTCCAACAAATAGCCCACGGTGGCTCATGTCACTCCAGCGCCACATCGGGCGAATGATCGGGCGAATGATTAGGCGAATGATCAGGCGAACTAAACGCCATCTGCCAGAATCCCCTCTCCAGCCGAGCCACCGTGAGAAAAGCATCTCTGGCTTGAGCCTGGAGTGAGTCGGGCGATCGCGCCAGTACCTCATCCGCCTGCCGCTCCAACTGCTGAACATACGCCGTAAAGCCGGCATTGCCCCAGCGATCGGCAAATTCTGCATACGGCTCTGGCATCAGGCCAGGTCGCTGCCAGCCCTGATTGTAAGCAAGCTCAATCGCCCAAAGAGCAGTAGCCTGCATCACATAATCTGCCTCTGCAAAACCGTGCATCAATCGACAATACTCCAAGCACGTTGCTTGAGCTGGCGTATTTAAGTTCAAATCACGCTCAGCCGCCTTAGTCCGAAACCACTCCAACTCATCCTTCAGAGCCGTCAACCCGCTCAACAGCACATCAAAGTGATGAATCGGTGCCGCCGTCAACGCCGTGGCAACCATCCGCGTAAACTCATTCACAAATAAATAGTCTTGCACCAGCCACGTATTAAACTGCTGAGGCCGAATCCTTCCCGATTTACACGCCGCCAAAAATGGATGTGTCGTAGCATCGTGCCACACTTGGGGATAGGCTTGAATCAACGACTGACAGGTTAAAAGCATCATTCAGCAGCAGCTCTCAAATAGGTCTCAAGTTAGGTCTCAGGTAGATTTAGACAACCTATCAGCACCAGAATTCAACCCCATCCTACCGCCCCACCCCCACTTCCCCTCATCTCACTGCTGCGCAGAAGCAAGCTACATCCTTCCCCCTTCATTCTTCCCCCTCTATGCCCCTCTACATCGTCGCCACCCCCATCGGTAACCTGGAAGACATGACCGTCCGCGCCGTACGAATTTTGCAAGAGGCAGACTGGATTGCCGCAGAAGACACGCGGCACACCGGAAAGCTGCTCCAGCACTTTCAAATTACGACGCCGCAGATCAGCTACCATGCCCACAACCGCACCAGCCGCCTGCCCGACTTAATCGGACGATTGCAAGAGGGCAAGACGATCGCCCTAGTCAGCGATGCCGGGATGCCGGGGATTTCTGATCCGGGCTATGAATTGGTGAGCGCCTGCGTCGAAGCCGAAATTTTGGTGATTCCGGTACCGGGAGCCAGCGCTGTCATCACCGCCCTCAGTGCGGCTGGTCTACCGACCGACCGCTTCGTCTTTGAGGGGTTTTTGCCTGCCAAAGGTACAGAACGCCGCGATCGCCTCGAATCATTGGCATCCGAACCGCGAACCCTCGTATTTTATGAAGCCCCCCACCGGGTTAGGCAAACCCTGACAGACTTGCTCAACACCATAGGAGGCGATCGCCGCATCGTGCTAGCCCGTGAGCTAACCAAACTGCACGAGGAATTTTGGCGCGGCAGTGTAGCCGAGGCGATCGCCCACTACACCAGCCGCGATCCCCAGGGTGAATTTACTATTTTGGTAGCCGGAGCAGAACTCACCTTGCCCATACTCTCAGAATCAGCTCTCAAAGCAGAACTGGGAACGTTGATTAACCAAGGCTTATCGCGCTCCCAGGCCAGCCGCCAACTGGCTCAGCAAACCAACTTGCCCCGCCGAGAAATCTATCAGATCGCCCTGAGCATCGCAGAATAACTCGCGGCAAGGCTACAAGTTTCCGGTCACAACTATCACTAGATTCAGAGCAAAGGACTCTTTTACCGTGAGCATCGGTATGGCTACGATGTCGTGACTGCCACATTGCGAGGTTGATAGTCTGCTCCTTGTTTCGTCGCACAAAATCCCACATCAGCGGACTGATTCGGTTGCAGCGCCTGATAACTACTGGGCGGTGTGACTGTATGTTGTGAACCTTGGCGAGCAAAGGTAGCATTCCAACTTTGATTAATGGTCGCCTGATTCATATCAAACAGCACCCGCCAGTTTCTAGCCGCTGTCGTTCCTGTATTGGTCACCCGAAGGCTGGAGCAGAATCCTGTTTGCCAGTTAGATTGTGTAGACAGACTTACCCTTAATCCAGACGTAGCAGGGGGTGGGGGTGGGGGCAAGGGGCTAGGAGACGGGCTAGGTGATGGGCTAGGTGATGGACTCGGTGATGGGCTAGGCGATGGACTCGGTGATGGGCTAGACGACGAATTCGCTGCTCGCACAGTAAAGTCGGCAAAATCTGCATAAACATCTCTAGGCGTTGCCCACGACGAATCATTTCCACCAAAGAAGGTAGAAAAATATAGTCCATCAATTTTGAGCTGATCGGTCGTGCGGAAGACTAATCCAGTTTGGTTGACCACCTGAGTGCCATTGAACCAAACTTTAATTTCCCCATCTCGCTGGCCCGGTCGGTTCAATTTCACTTCTTGTTCGATGTGGTGCCATCGACCTCGGGTAAAGTGCCAATTGCCCTGCCCAATGGAAGTGCCATAGCCTTGACTACTTGGCAGGTAAGCGTAGACTTCCCCAGCACCCTGCTGCCGCCACATCAAGCGACTAGAAAAGCCGTCGGTGCCATTGGGAATGCTGCCACCACTATTGGCTCTACCACCATACAGTCCAGGTAATTTACCACCTTTGACAAAATCAAAGTTGTCAGAGAAGCGGACGTAGTAGCTCAGGCGCATGCTGTCTCGGGGAGCTAAATTAAGGGTGGCCAGAAATTGACTACCCCCAATCGGCACACCGGTATTGCGCGACACCTCAGGGCTGGCCGAGAGAGCCGGGTAGCGGACTCTCAAAATTCGGCCAAATGTCCGGGTGGGGTCGTCGATTACGGAAAGGTTTTGCAAACCAAAATTGCCGAGAGTGATTGCGCCCCAAGCCTGCATCCAATTGCTATTAGTCAGGCTCCCCACCCAGAGGAAGGGTGTCGATGGGGTAAGAGAGGGCGTTGGGGTCGGAACGGCACTAATAATATTGGTTGACGAGGTGCCATTAGATGACAAGGGGGTAGGGGGTGAGGACGCGATCGCGTTTGATGACTCTTGGGCAACAGGTTGAGAAAAGACTAGGCCACAGTTTCCCAAAACTGGAACAATGAGCAATAGACTCAACAGACGGGAGTGAGCGATCGCCATTCGTGTTAGAGACAGTAGCGTTGTCATCAAAAAAACTCCGAGGAAACCCGTCCGTCTATGCGGCGGGAAAGGACAAAAATAGTAGCTAGGTGGGGGTAAAGGCTGACGGCAAAAACCCACAATAAAACATCCCAAAGCCACAAGAATTTGGTGCTATTTCCGTAGAATATAGTGGGCTTTAAATGCTTATCAGCCGAGATCAGAAGACTCGTTTAAATTCCTGTAATCAACACAGCTAGAAGGTCTTAGATCGACCTAACGCTTAACCATTCAGATTTGTGCATCATTTGCGCATCATTTGCGCGTTATTTGGGTTCAGGACACTCTGAAGTACTTAGCAGGCTATGGATTCATGGGCTATTGCAAGTCTGAGGTTGTCTAAACTACTTCAGACAACTCTTGTCCAAACTTAGAACAAGGCGATTGAACAGACGTTGCATTTGACGCTCCCAAATTAGCATCGATTCAGACAAACATAGGGGCTTCTTCACAAACTTGAAGTCGGGGCTGAACCTCAAGATTGAACGGTTGAACACTATCTTTTACAGTATCTTTAAGAAAAATCCGTACAAAAATCACATATTTCAGACGAAAGAGTGGTAACAAAAGATTAATCTGGCAATTTGACTTTGCGACACGGCTTTACGACGCATCATTTTTGGTGTTGCGCGGATCTAGCGCATCGCGCAGGCCATCTCCCAATAAATTAAATGCCAACCCAGTCAATACAATCAGCACCGCTGGCGACCACACCAGCCACGGCTGGAGCACCAAAATCGACGCATTGCTAGCCAGTGATAGCATGTTGCCCCAGGAGGGGTCGGGCTGTTGAATCCCTAGGCCAATGAAACTCAACACCGCTTCGGCCAAAATGAAACTGGGAATGGCCAGCGTCATCGAAATGATGATATAGGTCGCTGTTTGCGGCAGCACATGGCGGGTAATGATGTAGATCGATCGCCCTCCCATTGCCTGCGCCGCCTGCACAAACGCCCGCTGCTTAATCGAGAGCACCTGCCCGCGAATTACCCGCGCCAGCCCTGCCCAACTAACAAAAGACGTAATCAACGTAATTAGCAAAAACCGCTGAGAATTCGTTAACCCGGCAGGCAACACCCCCGCCAGCGTAATCAACAAATAAATGCTGGGGATCGTCATCAGCACTTCTGCAACCCGCATCAGTCCCGTATCGGCCAAGCCGCCAAAGTAGCCAGAAATGCCGCCAATCAGCAGCCCCAGCGGAAAAGCAATTAGGATGCCCACTAGGCCAATGCTGAGACTGATGCGCCCACCGTAGATCAGCCGACTCAGCTGATCCCGCGCCTGTTCATCGGTGCCTAATAGGTTGAGCGTTCCTGTGCCCCCTGTGCCAAACAGATGCCGATTTCCTTTAATCCCTGGCAGTAGCTCGATATCTTTAAACTGCGGATCGCTAAAAGAAAACCGGGTGGGCAGCGGCAGCTGAATTCTGAGGAACCGATACTCGCTACCGGAAACGAACAGCCGAATGGGAGACGGTTTGGCAAAATCAACCTGGAGCTTGCGATCGCCCGTTGCCAAATCGACTGCCCCCTGCAACGTTGGATAGACATGGGGACCAATCAACTGCCCCTGCGGATTGCGCCAATAAACCTGAGTTGGCGGCAACAGCGATCCCTCAAGCTGAGAGGCATAAGGGTCATAGGGTGCAAAAAACTCTGCTCCCAACACCACCAAATACAGCACCAGCAGCAAAATCGCCCCAAACCTAGCCAGTGTATTTTTCCGAAGCTTGTTCCACCAGTTCATACGCGCAGCAACTCATGTGGCAGTAGTGTAGCTTAAAATTATTGGCTGTGCTGCTATTGGCTGTGCTGCTTGAGATAACTCAAAAGCCAGTTGGCCATGGTGGCACGACGCGTTTTGCGGGGGACTAATTCACTGACTGTGTAGCCGCCAAACCCAAGTGCTTCTTTCAATAGCTGTTTGTCAGTTTTGGGAATGGAGCGGGTCAGTTTGACCGTAGCTGGACGGCTAGCGATAAAGTTGGGCGGCTCGGGATACTCGTCTCGCCATTCAGCCGCAACGGCGGTAATGTCCCAGGTTTTGTCTGTATCGCTGTAGCGGTAGCCTAACCCATGCCACACCAGTCGATTGACGGTATCGTCGTCTAGAGTATCGTGCAAAATTGCCCAAATGGTGTCGGTGGTGAGAGCAGGAAGTTCGGCCATGCGATCGGATTGCTTTAGGAGTTACAGCAGTAGATTCAATATATTAAGAGATAGCGCTCTCATCTATCTATCACCCTATCATCGCCCTCGAATCTCCGTGAACCAAGCTGCCCTCAACCTGATCTCGATTACAATTTTTGTGCTAACAATGACCAGCCTGCTGGGACCGCTGCTGCATATCTCGGCAGCAGTGCCGGCGATCGCCGTGGCTGGGATCATGGGCATTGCCACCCTCGATACCTTTAACTGGCGAGGGCGGGGGAGTACGCTGCTGCTAGATTGGGTGGCGCGGTTTTCGCCAGACCACCGGGCTAGGGTGGTGCGCCATGAAGCCGGACATTTTTTGGTGGCGCATCAGCTCGGGATTCCCATCACTGGCTATACCCTGAGCGCCTGGGAGGCGCTGCGCCAAGGGCAATCAGGTGCCGCTGGAGTGAGTTTTGACACGGCTGAACTAGCCGCAAACTTGGCTAAGGGAACCCTCTCTGCCCAGCAAGTCGATCGCTATTGCACCGTTTGGATGGCAGGTATTGCCGCAGAAACCCTGGCCTACGGGAATGTAGAGGGTGGCAATGACGATCGCCAACAGCTCTATGCCCTCTGGGCTAGCTTCAACCGCTCTGCAACCGAAGCATTGCTGAAAGAGCGGTTAGCCACGTTGCAAGCCAAGACGCTACTACAAGCCCATCAGCCTGCCTATGACGCGCTCGTGGCCGCGATGGAACGCAAAGCTCCCCTAGAAGACTGCTATGTGGCGCTCAGCACAGCGGCAGAGGGTTAGATCACACGTGTGAGGGCACTACATGCAGTGCCCCAATGTCCAAACATTACCGCAGCAATCAACCGAACGAATCTAAATCTAGCGCCTTGGAGCCACCTTGCTCTAGCTGCACTAACAGGCGTCCTAGTTGCCACCAAACCAGCGCAGCGGTGCCAATGGTGAGAGGGATGGCGACCGCATAGGCAATCTTGGTTTGAAAGCCAAAAATCTCTAGACCTGACCCTAAGAAAAAGCAAATCCCGCCGCAAATTCCCAAAAATGGAACCGCGAGCTGTGGCCCTTTGAGGATAGCCAGGGTGCGGGTGGAGCGGTTTTTGGCCCACTCATTCACCAATTGTCGCAGTGACGCATCAAACGCCACTCCCGACGCCAGCCCCGCCAACAGCCCCGCCACTAGTAAAAAGTAAGGTGAGGTTGAGTAGTAATAAGACATAAACGACTCCTTCGAGACGGGATTTCTAGTTGAAATAATTATTCATAATTCTCGCTTGGTTTGGGACGAATAGCGAGAAGTTTGGCAAAGCAGCGCTTCAGGCAACAAGGCAAAGCTTTCGAAGCCTGAATCTGAACCGGAAATGGGAGGACATGACGAGAGAGCAGGCTTGTAGCCCAACAGACTGGCAACTAAAATTAACAGGTGCTACAGTAAGAAGGCTATTTCAAACGGTTGTACTGCGTTGAAATTCTTTTCACTCGGCAAAAGCCAATGGCTTCCCCTGTGGTATTTGGAAATGAAGCTACAGCGGCGGCGGCTTTGCGACCCTGCCCTGTCCTGGGCAGATCGCTGCGAAGGACCCAGTATGGGCTGATCGACCTGTAAGTAAGGTTTGCAGGGGCAAATATCGCCTGTCTATTGATGAAAATCATGGCTTAGACAACCTGACAAGCTGGGTCGATCGCCAGCTCTTTAAGAGTTTTGAATCACTAAAATTACGCGTTTGGATGAGGTAGTGCTGCATTGAGCGGTTGCTGCTTAGCTGTCTATTGATTGTTTAGCTGTTTCCTGGTAGCTCAGCCGTCTTTCGATTCCAGTGTCGGATCGAGGGTACTGGCCTGAGTTCAATTGGGCATGTTGACAACAGAGATGGAGTTTGTTTGCACAAGATTTTACTTTTTTGGGAGACCTACCATGACAAAACTACTCAGCCGCAAAATTGCTCCGGCTCCAATCTCTGCCCAGATTAGTGTAGTGGACCTAATTGACGGGTATTTCACCGCTTACAACTCGGCGCGGCTACGCGAAATCTGCCATTTGCTCAGCCAAGAGGTGATGCAGGACGGCGTCACGGTGGGGCTAAGCCTATCGGGAGCCTTGACTCCAGCAGGGCTAGGCGTGTCGGTGTTGGCACCGTTGATGCGCCACGGGTTTATCGATTGGATCATCAGCACGGGGGCAAATCTGTACCACGATTTGCACTATGGACTGGGGATGGATTTGTTTGCCAGCAACCCGTTTGTAGATGATGTCAAACTGCGCCATGAGGGACGCATCCGGATCTACGACATTGTGTTTGGCTACGATGTGCTGCTAGAAACCGATGCGTTTATCCGCGAGCTGGTGCGCTCAGAACCGTTCCAAAAGCGAATGGGTACAGCAGAGTTTCATCATCTGTTGGGCAAATACATTAACGCAGTAGAAAAACAGCTCGGCGTGCAGCATTCCTGTTTGCTCTCAGCTGCCTATGAATGCGGCGTGCCGATCTACACGTCTTCACCGGGCGATAGCTCAATTGGCATGAATGTGGCGGCGCTGGCGCTAGAAGGGTCGAAGCTGATGATTGACCCGTCGCTGGATGTGAACGAAACGGCGGCGATCGCCTACTCAGCACGCGAGTCGGGGATTCCTGGCGTTGAGGGCAAAAGTGCGGCGCTAATTTTGGGCGGCGGCAGTCCCAAAAACTTTATGCTGCAAACCCAACCGCAGCTGCATGAGGTGCTGGGGCTGGAAGAGCGCGGCCATGACTACTTCATCCAAATCACCGATGCCCGTCCCGACACGGGTGGCCTCTCGGGAGCCACCCCTAGTGAAGCCGTCAGCTGGGGCAAAATTGATCCCGACGAGCTGCCCAATACGATTGTTTGCTACACCGACAGCACGATTGCGCTGCCGATCATGGGAGCCTACGTGGTGAACCAGTGTGCAGATCGCCCCCTCAAGCGGCTCTATGATCGGCGCGAAGAGCTGTTGGCTACTCTCCAGCGCGATTATCTGGCGGCTCGGGCACAGCGCCCCGAGGAGAAAGTGGCCGCATCGAATGCGATCGCCCCTGCCAAAACCACCGAGCGGCAACCTGTCGCGACCTATCCCTGCGGCACTCCGATTCGGCGCTAGGGTTAATCCTCTGGGTAGGGGCGTGGCAGTGCCATGTCCCTATTGCTGTTTGATGGCATCCAGTCAGGCAGTCAGGGCTTTGTCTTCGGAAGCGTTGACCTGGCGATCGAGCATGGCCAAACTGACGGCTTTGGGGAGGGCGATCGCCGCCACGTCGGCATCTAGCCCTTCAAGCAGTTGCTCCAGCGATTGCGGTACCTTCAGCGCCGAGCGAATGCCCAGCAGCGTTTCTTCTTCAAACCCCAAACCGCGCAATTGGGGCAGGAGTTCAT
>JAYUYI010000828.1:0-6209 GCA_043752545.1 Thermoleptolyngbya sp. | reverse complement strand
GCACAAAAAAAACCGCCAAGGCAACCAGCATGGCGATCGCAATACAAAACTTGACGGGAATATTGCGACTGCGGCGGCGATACCAGCTCCAAGCGGCTCCAATGCCACTGACAGGCACAGCCCAAAAGCTGGTACCCAAGATATCGGCAGCATCGGCGGCAGACACATCTACCGCCACAATGCCTACCGCGACCATCAACTGTACCAACACCCGCAGCAGTAACGAATCTTCCGGCTCTATTGGCTCGCGCCTGCCTAGCTGTTGCCGCAGTCGCTGCCATCTAGAACTTTGAGCAGGATGCCGCGTGTCAGGAAATGGAGTGGACATGATCCCCAAAAGCAAAAGCTGCCCCTATACTAGCCATCTTGGCCGCAAGTAGGGGAAATCATGTCCACTTTTTCGCGATTGTTCAGTTGTCTTGGTTTTCGGTTGTCTTGGGTTTTAGGGTGCAGGGTTTAGCTCCTACTCCCTACTCCCTACTTCCTTTATCCGCCGACAACTTGGACTGCAAACGTCAGCACCGGCATGCCGGGTAGGGTGAGATGCACTTCCAATGGGTAGATTTGTTCGGGTACCAAGTCAATCAGCTCAATACTGAGAGCACCTGCATTAGGACGCTGAGCAACGGCTTCTACGTCGTTACCTTTCGACTGAATTTGCCCTGCACAAGGCAAGATGCTGCGCACACGCACACATCCCGCTTCAACCCACTCTGCCTGCAACGTTAAGACACCTGCCGTGGTATGCCATTGGCGTTCTACCTTGGGCTGGCTAGCCGTTACAGCCAATGTGAGAGAGTTGAGAATTTCGCGGGCTGCCACCAACGACAGCACCATTTGCTGGGGTGCGGTGCCGCATTGTAATGATCCGGGAAACCAGCGCCTTGGGTGGGGAGCGATCGCACCGCCGCTGCCGTACCTGAGCGGGCAGGAGACGCTAGCACATAGCCTGCTAGCTCATTCAGGGCGGGTGCGTGGCCGGGGAACAACGACTCCACGACTTGCACCAGCTTTTCGCCTTCTCGCAGCGAACTGCGAACCAGCTGTTGGCACTGGTCAAACAGGCGATTCATTAACCCATCAGGCATGGGGACAGGCAAGTTCAGCGTGGGCAGTTGAGCGGCCCAAACGGTGCTGGGAACCAATTCTGGTGCCAATAGGTCAGAATATTCGGATTCATACTCAAGCACTTCGGTTTCCCACGGAAACAAGGGCGGCTTGCGCGCCACCTCATCACGGAGCCGACGCCTTAAAAGGGAATAAAAACGATCTTGCACAGCGGGTATCTCTCCTGGTCTAGATAATGGGGAATCTTGAAACAAAAAATCATCCGACTCATCCAGATTGCCCCACCGAGGGGGGGCGTCTTGTGAGTCGAACAAATGAATGTGATCTGATGGCAGATTAGCTGCGCCCAACTCGTCTTCTCTAACCTCGCGGCTAGTATCCCCTGATGGCGTGCCCGATGGCTTCGTAGACGTTGGATTCAGATCGTTTAACAACCAAGCCAAGATTTTATTGGCTTCTGTATCGTTATTCATCCCCAGATGACCCTGCTCCGGATACCAAATTGTTTCGAATTTCCCAAGCTTGTTCCAGTAGTTTAGACCACTGCTTCTGAACTTGGGTAACACTGCACCCCAAAGATTGGGCGATCGCTCCCTCAGACGTCCCTTTCTGCTTCAGTTGCAGCATTTCTGCTTGCGTATGGCTAAGATTTGTTTGCAAAACATCCCACTGCTGCGGCGTTAGACCCAGATTCCTCTCTAGGTCTGCCTCTAACCACTGATGCACCAATTCCCACTGGTGTGAGAGGGCAAAGCGGATCAGATGATATTTGAACCGCTGTTGCAAATAGTCTCGCTGGCGTGATGTCAGACCTAAAATGGCCTCAATTTCGTTGGCCGGGAGATCTTGCAGGCGCAAGGCAAAATAATCAGCACAGTCGCGCTGTTGCCGCTCTTCTAGATAGGTCATCAGCTCTGCTACCACCGTATGGCGAAGGGCATCTTCTGTCAGTTCTGGCTCCTGCGCCACCATTTGTTCGCGCACCTGCTGCAAGGGGGCACCGTTGCGCACTTGGTCAGAATCACCCGACGAACCCTCGGCAGCCTGCTCCATATCAACCAAGGTTTCGGGTGGCTGCTGCTGCGAGAAGGTTTGTGCTCGCAAAATAATTAGCTGCTGACTGCGGCGACCCGGCAATGGAATCCGGCGCTTCCCATAACGCTCAGAGAACGCCATATATTCTGCTAGCTCTAGCAGCGATCGCGGGCAATAGGTCGGCGGCAGCTGGCTTTCTCGTCGAAAGGCATTTAGCGATTCAATATAAAAGCCTTGCAAGAAATCTTCAATTAAATTCAGCCGTGCCTGGTAGCTAGACTGAACCTGCGGTGGAGTGATGTAGCGATAGATGACAGCACTTAGGGTGCTATGTAGCTCCACACGACCCCGATGGGAACCTAGCTGATAGTACTTAAGGCATTGTTTCAGACGATGGCGCGCCAGGGTGATAGACCAGCTATCGATTTCTCCAGATGATTGAATGCGCTTGCTTTCAGAACAAATGCGAGTTACTTCCCCGACCATACGGGCGGTCACATCGCGAGAGTTTTGTTCAGCAGCCCGAGTGGATTGCCTCAGCTCATTAAAGATGATTTGGCGAACCGCATCTACACTGCAATCAATTTCGTCCTGATGGATATTTGTGGTTATCACGTTAAGCACACCCCTCCAGAGTGACATTGGTGGGGTAGATTCATCCCTGTTCGCTGTATAGTTTCGTTGACGTTGCACTTGTTCTTTCTCGATGCATTCTAGGCTCACATCAAATCTGTACAAGCGTGTGATGTGCCACAAGGGG
This sequence comes from Thermoleptolyngbya sp., assembly GCA_043752545.1. GTDB lineage: Bacteria > Cyanobacteriota > Cyanobacteriia > Elainellales > Elainellaceae > CASBQJ01. The sequence goes on along the minus strand of JAYUYI010000828.1, from coordinate 3,346 downwards.
ATGTGTCCCTAGGGGCAGGCGGGTTAAGCGTCTCTAAAGAACACTTACGCTATAGTGTGATCCAATCGCTACCGGGGTCGATCCGTATATTTCACGCTGACTTTACAAGTCCTGCTGCTATTGTTAGCCACAGGTTGGTGACTGTGATCGCGTTGCTCCAGTCAGAAACAGAGCAGTCTGAACTAGACTGGGAAGTAAAAAAGCCCCGGTTTAGACCGGAATTTCCTAGACATGGATTTAGATCAGCAGATCCAAGACTTAATTCAACAGGCTCCCCAAGATGGAGCAACGCCTGCTGCGGTAGAGGCGATCGCCCCAGCGCTCAAGCAAATCGCTGGACAGCTGAAGCACCCGCAATATTACATTTTGCAAACCCTTGAGCAGCGTTGGGCGATGACTGCGCTCAACCACCGATCTGAACCCACCCTTCAGAAAAACGTCGTGTACGCCTACGCAGATCTGAAAGATGCGCTGGCTAGTCCTGTCGCCAAAGATCCGCAGATCATGGCTTTTCCCGTTTTGGTAACGCACATCCTATTTCAAATGGTAGCAATGACCACGGTGGATAGTATCATTTTTTTTGAAACTTCCGGAAACCTTCATGCAGGTACAGAAGTGACCCGTGCCAATGTGCAGGAGCTGATACAGCTTTATCTAAAAGCAGCTCAAGGCGTATTTAGCCTACCGCCAGATATTGCTTAGGCAGATGAAAGGTACTGATAATTTAAAGTATAAATTCAATCCAATGTTCTTAAAAGAGAGGAATCATGCTGAAGCGCCTGGCAGCCCTAGTGATGATTGTGCTGAGCTTGAGCGTGCAAAGCTGCACCTCTACTTCAGAATCGTTAAACAGCTATGTAGATACGGTGGATGGGTACGAATTTTTGTATCCCAACTCGTGGGTACCCGTGGCGGTGAAAAACGGCCCCGATTTGGTGCTGCACGATTTAATTGAGGAAACCGAGAACGTTAGCGTCATTATCAATCCTGTGCCGGATGGTAAAACTCTGAAGCAGCTGGGGACTCCGAGCGAAGTGGGTTACAAGCTCTCAAAAAATGCGATCGCCCCCCTCGACTCTGGACGGCAGGCTGAACTGGTCAATGCGGCAGCCCACGAGGTTGGCGGCAAGACCTATTACCTGTTGGAATACGCAGTCCAGCTACCCACTCAAGCGCGGCACAACTTGGCCAGTGTGGTCGTAGAACGAGGGCAGCTGTTTACGTTTAATCTTTCCACTACAGAGCAGCGCTGGGTCAAAGCAAAAGATACGTTCCAGGACGTGGTGAATTCTTTCTCTGTATCGTGAATCTGCCAGCGTTAACCTGCCAGCTTGAATCTGCTCTATGAGCCAGTCAACCTGCCGACTATCTCAAATGGAGTAATAGAGCGGAAATGCTTTTGCTTCTTTGGGTTTAACATAAACGCGCTGCTGGGGCTGAAGATTTAGCTCATCGAAGCGATCGCGGGTCAGGTGAGCGGTGAGCACTTGGCCATCATCCAACGTTAGCTCTGCCTGCACCTCCCAGCCCAGGTGAATCAGCCGACTGATCCTGGCCGGTACCGTGGAACCGTTGGGCTGCACCTCGACCAAAATATCTTGAGGGCGTAAAAACACCTCTGGGTGGGGAGAGTCGAAGCCGTTGCCCTGAAAGATCCGCGACGTGCTGGGCAACACATTAACCGGCCCGATAAAGCTCATCACAAAGGCACTCGCCGGATGGTCGTAAATCTGTGCTGGCGAGCCCATTTGCTCCACCCGCCCCTGATTCATCACCACAATCTCATCTGAGACTTCCATCGCCTCTTCTTGGTCATGGGTCACAAACACCGTCGTCACATGCACCTCATCGTGCAAGCGCCGTAGCCAAGCCCGCAGTTCCTTGCGCACTTTGGCATCCAGCGCCCCAAACGGTTCGTCTAATAGCAGCACCTTTGGCTCAACGGCTAGGGCACGCGCCAAGGCCACCCGCTGCCGCTGCCCGCCCGACAGTTGGGAGGGGTAGCGATCGCCCAATCCTGCTAGTTGCACCAACGCCAGCAGTTCTTCTACTCGCGCCTTGACTTTAGCCTTGGGCACTTTTTGCAGCTCTAGCCCAAATGCAATATTTTTGCGCACTGTCATATGCTTAAACAAAGCATAGTGCTGAAATACAAAGCCAATGTTGCGGTCTTGAACGCTTTCGTAGGTGGCATCGCGCCCGGTGAGTAAGATCTTGCCTGAGTCCGGCATTTCAAGTCCAGAAATCAGCCGCAGTAAGGTAGACTTCCCAGAACCCGATGGTCCCAGCAGTGCCACGAGTGAACCTGTCTTAATCTCCAAGCTCACCTGATCTACGGCACAAAAACTGCCAAATCGCTTAGAGACATTTTCAACAACAATACCCACTGCGCTTACCTCGCACTCAACAGAGCATCAACCCTTATGCCAACCAAACCTTTGGAACAAAATTCAGTGTCATGACACAGTTTCATTAGACACTAAAAGCGCCCTGTACTCACTAAACCCCGGTTTGTCACCGTACTTACTGTAGATATATACCACAGTTTTGTGCTCCTTGGTGATCACAGTTCGCTCAACCCGACCTTGGATGTAGTGCCTTACCCTAGTAGTGCCTTACCCTAGATAAGGGGATTCAATCTGGGATTGTAAGTTTTATGGTCAGAGGTCTACTCTGGTTGCCCTTGTTGGCGGTGTTTATCTGGTTGGCATGGGCAGGTTGGAATGAATACAAAAAGCTAGAGGCGTACCGCGTCTGGGCAGAGCAATTTGAGCGGGCAAAGTACGACATCTACTCGGTTTTGGGGCAGCAGGGCAGTGAGCTAACGTGGGGCAAGCCGACGCGCCGTGGCCCGGTATTGGTGCAGACGTTTTCTCTGTTGCAGGTGCGGTCGATTCAATTGATAATTAACGGTCAGGCTACTGATTTGACCAGTTTGACCAGCGAGGAATCGGGCGATCGCACTATTGCATTAGCCTTTGAACTACCCGATACCACTGTGCAGATTCCCTTTACCGAGCGCGCTCTAGCGGTACAGTGGGGTCAGTTTTTGCAGGCCTATTGGCAATCGTTACGTCTCGAAAGCCAGCCATAGAAACGGCAAAAATTGGCAAACCAGCTGCATCTTTGGCAAAAAAAGGGAATAAGGATATAAAAGTAGAACGTTACAGCCCTGTTCTAACCCCAAGTTTGCATGATAAATCTTGCATGACAAATTTTGCATCTATTTCGCGAGCCGATTTAACCGCCCGACGCAAACGACTGCGTTGGCAGCGACGATTGCGGGCAGCCCAATCTGCTTGGCGGCTGATGGTGGTGATGGGGCTAGCTGGAGGAGCCATTTGGG
>JAYUYI010000827.1:0-2442 GCA_043752545.1 Thermoleptolyngbya sp. | reverse complement strand
TTACACCGGAATGAGAACAAAAGACTGTCAAAAGCTGATAGATCCTGATCCTCTGTGTTTTGGGATAAAGCCAATCACATTGTCGCTAAGTGCTGTAGGGCTGCAAATAACAGTAGACGATTACGTTCTGACCGGTTCGGAATCTAACGAGGTGGCGATCACGGATGGATTTGCAGACTTGGCCTCAATGCAGGCATGGTTTCAAGAGACCCACTCTCTACCATTTAACGGCTTTTTAATTACTTGGGAGCCAGCCACTCATGAATAACCCAACACTACAAACGATCGCACCCAAGACCACCCACGCCAGCTACCTAGAGCAATCGATCGCCCAGCTTATGAGCCGACCCTATGTCGGCACCGATGTAAAGCTATTCATTAAGGATTTGCGGAAACTGATGGCGGCAGCACCCCCTGAAACTCCCACCGGAGGCACGATCGCTACATCGACAGACTCGTATGAACAATTCGTACGGCTATACCCTGATAGCAAATTTAATTTACTAGAGTTCCTGGCATGGCTGAAATCTCTAGAACCAGCACCCGCCGCTGAAGAGTTTGAAGTCGATCGCCCTACCCAAGCGGCGATCGCGCTCACAATGCACCGAGAATGGCTCAATACCCCAGGCGATGAATGGAAGATATACGGGAGCCCTTTCCAGAAATGGCTAGAAGCGATCGCGGGCAACGTTGCTCCAGACGAAGAGGGGTTAAAGCCATGAGCAACATCTACACACTCCAGTTTTCATCAGTTATTGGGAGAGCGATCGCGTGACTAAGAATATGACAACGAGAAAGAAGGGGCTTGTCTCCTTTAGCGGTGGCGAAACTTCCGCCTATATGGCTCAATGGCTGATTGCAAATATGCCTGAGTATGAATTTGTAACAGTATTTGCAAATACTGGACAGGAACTTGAAGAAACACTTGAGTTCGTTGAAAAATGCGATCGCCTTTTTGGCCTTAACGTTGTTTGGGTTGAGGCAGACGTTCAACCTTATAAGCAAGGCACCAAGGCCAAGACTGTTGACTTTGATTCAGCCAGTCGAAGCGGGGAGCCATTTGAGGCAGTAATACAGAAATACGGTATTCCCGGCGTTGGCTTTCCTCATTGCAGCCGTGAGCTAAAGTTGCGTCCCATCAAAGACTACGCAAAAGCGATTGGATGGGCAACGGGCACGTATGACACATTCATTGGCATCAGGGCTGATGAGATCGATCGCATGAACCCATCAATGGGCAAAGAAAAGATTCTTTACCCATTGGTTTCCCAAGGCTTTACAAAAGAAGATGTAAACCGTTTTTGGGATGAGCAGCCCTTCCGACTGCAAATCAAGGGCTATGAGGGGAACTGCAAAGCCTGCTGGAAAAAATCAAAACGGAAGCTGCTTACGATCGCTAAAGATCACCCAGAGCGCTTTGATTTTGTTTTGAAGATGGAGGCTCAATACGGCAACGTTAAGCCAATAGGTAGAGATCTTGATCGCTACGTTTTGCCAGTTCGTTTTTTTCGTGAGCATACCTCGGCTCAGCAGATACTCGATACTGCTACTACCAATCTTTTCACTCCAGCGCTAGATGATCGATTAAGGGGGCTGGCCTTCCAGCAGCTAGCGTTTGACATGTCCTTGGATTTGGGCGGCGGGTGTTCTGAGTCGTGCGATGCATTTTCTGAAGAGGAGGAAGCGATCGCGGGCGAGGTAACCGCTGGTGAAGAGGGTTTGCGCCCATGAAAATCGCATTTTTCGATCCGGGGCTAGCACTGCTTGGATACGCCATTGTCGAAAACGATCGCCCCATTGATTTTGGCGCGATCGCCACCTCTTCAAAAACGCCATTGGGCGATCGGCTGATAGAAATTCGAGCTGATGTTCTCAGCTTATTGCAAACGCATAAACCCGATATTGTTGCATTCGAGAAACCATTTTTTCTTGGCAAGAATACTAATGCGGCGGTAGTGCAGTTTGCCCTCGGGGTAATGCTGATGGCGATCGCTGAAGCAGGCTACCCCAGTCCGACAGAGTTCAAGCCATCTCAAATCAAATTGATGGCAGCCGGCGCGGGTAACGCTAGCAAACTGGAAGTTAAGTCAGCAGCGATCGCGCTCTATGGCCTAACCCATCAAAAGGGCACGCCGGATGACGCCTACGATGCGCTAGCAGGCGCATATACAGCAATGCAAGCACTACGGTTAAAGGTAGCAACATGAATACAAAAGCGATCGCCGACCCACTCCAACGACTTCAGGATGCGGGGCTAGAGGTGCCGATCTTCGGCATCAACCCGCTGACTGTTGAGGCAAAGCTACCTGACGGAAACTGGCTATTTTTCCGGCGCGGCGCGGATCGCTGGGAGCTGGCGATCTCATCCACCCTTGACGATGCGGCTGCCGCCACGGTGGGCATGAAAGCAACACCGCTCTATACTGCCAGCGCCACTACCAT